>CAZAIS010000082.1:0-8637 GCA_964485255.1 uncultured Acidimicrobiales bacterium
GTCTACCGACGCCAAGGACCGGCCTGTTCTCACGGTCTGAGAGCCGGCTCGCGGCTCATGCCACCTTGAACGGCAGACCGAGGTAGAACCTTTCCGCTTCTTCGTCGTTGACAACCGATGGGAATTTCACCAGATCGGCAGGCTTCTTGCCATCGCCGTTCCCGTTGCCTGATTCCTTCTTGAAGGGGAACCCCAGATACCAGAGTTCGATGTCTTTCTCGCTCAGCAACTCTCTCACCTGTTTCTCATAATAATAACAGTTACTGTATATTACTCCTTCTGGAACAATATTAATCTCTTGGGGGATTACAGTCAAGGTCCGACAGTGGGGTGTTGTAACGAGATCGAGCAGGCTCTCGCGAAAGCTCGGTCAGCGGGGCCGCCGTGGCGGAGCGGAAATCGAGGGCCGGACAGAAAGCGAACCGCGAGCCGGAAACGGGGCGGTCACGGAGTGAAGAAGAAAGGCTGTAAACAGAGTGGTTTGCACGGAGGGCCGCGATTTTAGGGGCGCACACGGAGGGCCGGAACGGAGAAAGCCCCCCGGGGAGGGAGGCTTTCGTCCTTCCTGCAATGACTCTGGTTAGAATCGGGGCGTGATTAACCTACAGGCTGATGGTCCCGTCTTCCCACAATGTCGTGATTTTGTGGTTGTCCGTCAGAATCGTGAAAAGCGGGATAGGGCCTGAGGGGGAGTCCTTCAGAACCAGTCGGGAGGGTTTCACGTAAGAATCGCCAACAATATTGATTTTCCACATATAGTTCAACTCAGTTGCTACGTCGGCGTACATGCTATACCTCCGTTAGATTATTAAAGACCATATGTTAGTTATGAAAGTATCAAAACTGCTATGAAAGTAATACATTTGAACGCAATAGTCAAGTATGTTAGATTATGATGGAAACCAGCCGGGAGCGACAGACGTTGGAAGACGTAGGAAAAATACTCCATAACCTCAGGAAAGAGCGTGGTTACTCCATGAGAAAGGTGTCCGAGGACACCGGATTCTCGCTTTCCTTTCTGAGCAAGCTCGAAAACGGCAAGACGAGCATCACTATCAGGAACCTTGTAAAGCTGCTGAATTTCTACGGTGTTACGCTGGCGGATGTCTTCGCGGAAAAGAGCAGCAGGAAGATCGCGTTCCGCCGCGAGGAGCGCAAGGTGCTCGAGAGCTCGGAGAGCATCACGCTCGAGTTGCTGGTGGGAAACCGCGACAACAACATGGAGCCCCTTATCGCGACCTTCCCTCCCCGTTCGCGCTACGTAGATCCCCTCGAGCACGGCGGCGAGGAGTTCGCCTTCGTGGTCAAGGGGGAGTTGCGTTTCGAGATGGACGGCATGACGCACCACCTTCGTGAGGGCGATTGTGTTTACTTCCCCGGCGAGAAGACACACGGTTGGGAAAACGTTACCGACGGCACCGCCATCCTCCTCATGGTGACGCACCCGCCGAGCGTGTAGCGCGTCCTCGCGCCTGCCTCAGTTGATTGCGGCGATCGCCTTTATCGCGCGCTCCATTGTCGGAAAGACCGGGATTCCGGCGTCCGCGAGCCTCGCGCGCATCCTGCGAGAGATGGTTTCGAAGCGCATGTCGTCCGGATCGAAGGAGCGCGTGTACAGCACGACGGCAACGGGCTTGCGGCTTTGCTTCCGCGCGTCCACGAGGATGTCATGAGCGCGATCGAGGCCGAAGTCGCCCGAGACGTCGTGCCCGAAGTTTACGGCCAGGTCGAACAGCAGTATGTCGGTGGTTGCGTTGGCCGCCGCCTGGCGTACGGCCGTTTCCAGGAAAGGAGCGGGTATCAGCGGAGCCCCGATGTCCAGGGGATTTCCGACCACGGCCCCGGCCCTGTCCAGCATCTCCCGCAACCGTGCTTCCGTTGAAGCTTCCAGGTCCGGCAGCACGAGCCCGTGGCTCTCGGCCAGGTCGGCGCCGTAAGTGCCCAGACCTCCACCGCCCCCGCATATGAGGACGCGTCTGCCGGGGTGCCGGCCGATGCTCTTCAGGGCACTTACCACGTCGAGCAACTCATCGACCCCGCAGGCCTCGATGGCGCCGCATTGCCTTACGAGCCCTTCCCACAACTCGGGCGATCCGGCCAGAGATCCAGTATGGGACAACACCGCCCGCCTCGAGGACTCGCTCCGCCCGACCTTCCATATGATCACGGGCTTGGCGGCGGCGGCCTCACGCAAGACCTCGATGAACAGCGGACCGCCGCTCACTCCCTCCAGGTAGGCCGTGATGATCCTTGTCCGGGAGTCCTCGGAAAAATACCTGATCAGGTCGGTCTCGTTGAGGTCCGCCGCGTTGCCGTAGCTGACGACCGCGCTGAAATCGATGCCCATGCTCTTGCCCTGCCGGGCGACGTGCGCGCTGTAGCCGCCGCTCTGCGAGATGAAGGCCACGTCGCCGGGCCTGGTTGAAAAATCGTGCCCCGGAAGCAGGGTCAGGCGGTTGCGGGGATTGTAGATGCCGAAACAGTTCGGCCCGACGATCCGGAAGCCTCCTTCCCGGGCGATGGAAAGTGCTTCCTCTTCAAGACCGACGCCACGCCGTCCGGCCTCACGGAAGCCGGATGCCATCATGATCACGGCCTTGACACCGATGCGGGCGCATTCCCTGAGCACGTCCAGGGACTTGCTGGCGGGGATCGTAAGGTAGACGAGCTCGGGTGGCTCGGGCAGCGATTCCAGATCGGGGTACGCCCGTCTCCCCATGATCTCATCCTCGTTGCGGTTGACGAGGTACAGGGGTCCGTCGAAGCCCATGGCTATCTGGGACCTCGTGAACATGTACCCGAACTTGGTCGGCCGGTTCGAGGCCCCGACCACCGCCACGGACCCGGCGTTTATTATCGAGTCTATTTCCTGGTAGTCGTAGTTCATTCGTGTCCCCGGTACAATCCGGCCGTCAGCGTTGACGCTTGACGGGAAGCGAGGCCGCGCCCGGACGGTTTCCGGGCGATAGATGCCGTAACACGGCCGTCGCGGTTTCGACGAGCCGGGTGCATTATAGCACGGGGTAAGCGCCGGGATTCACCACGGACGTGGAGCGCGCCAAGCGGCGTCCGCCGATTCACAGGCGGAGCGGAAGCTCATCGCAGGAAGCCTCAGACCGGCGATTAGTAATAGAATTGAGTCCGTGCTGAAGGTTGACCGGGGAGGATTCTCACTAACAGGGAGGTGCCGGGGCATGCAGGCGGAGATGATGGTCAGGCTCGTGGAGGAGTCGTGCCCGTTCGCGAGCCGGAGCAGAATGCGTGTTACCAGGATAGGTGAGGACGGCAACATAACCATGATCCTGGAAGACGACGAATCAAACCTGAACGCGTTCGGGCTGGTGCATGCGGGAGCGATATGCGGCCTGGTGGAGACGGCGGGTGGAATGTCTATCTTCAACTACCTCGATCCAATGGACTTCGTCGTTCTCAACAGCGTGCTCAACATCAGGTTCACGGCGATGCCCTCAGGGGAGCTGAGGTGCACCGCGAGGTGCGGCGAAGACGAGGTGAACGTGATGCTCGAGGAGTACAGGATATTCGGCAAGGCGGACAAGGCCATGGACCTCAAGGTGCTGGACGCGGAGGGCAAGATGGTCGCCCAGGCACAGGCCACGTTTCGCCTCATCGCGACACCCGAGCATTTCAAGGAGAAGTTCGCGAAAATGCTCTGATGCGCGATCCTGTGGCGCCACGCGGGGAACGGGAAAGCGCCCCGGGCCGCCCCGGGCTCAGCGCGGCAGGGGACGGGGCGGCGCCCCCGGCAGCGTAAAGGTGAAGGTGGACCCCGAGCCCACGGCGCTCTCGACCCTGATAGTCCCGCCGTGCGCCTCCACGATCGCCTTGGTTATGGACAGCCCCAGGCCTGTGCCCTCGCGGGCGGTCTCCGCGCTCCGGGCCTTGACGAACCGCGTGAAGATGGCGTCCTTCGCGGAGGATGGAATCCCGATACCCGTGTCGGACACGCTTATCTCGATCATCCCGTCGGACAGGTCGCGGGCGCTCATGGTGATGGTTCCCCGGTCCGTGTACTTGACCGCGTTGGAGACGAGGTTGTAGAGGACCTGCGAGAGCCTGCTCGGGTCCCCTGAGGCCGGCCTGAGGCCCTCGGGCACCTCCAGGCGCACCTCCAGGCCCTTCTCCCTGGCGGCGCTCGAGAACATCGTACGTGCCTCGTGAAAGAGGCCCGCGACGTCCACCTCCTGGATGCGCAACGTGACGAGCCCCGCGTCCATGCTGGCGAGGTCCAGCAGGTTCTTGGAGAGCCTGCTGAGCCTCTCGATGGACATGGACAGGATGTCCAGCGAGCGCTGCTGCTCGGGGTTGAGCGCGTTGTCCGTGAGCCTCGCCAGCATCTCCAGCCCCAGCTTGAGGGAGGTGAGGGGGGCCCGCAGCTCGTGAGCGGCGATCCTGATGAAGTCGAGCCTGGCGGTTTCGAGCTGCTTTTGCTCCGTGACGTCGGCAAGGAGGCCGATAAGGAACTCGGTACCGCCGCCCTCTTCGGCCATGGGCGTGATGGTGATATTGAAGACGCGCTCCAGTCCCCCGAGGTAGTCCGTGGAGAACTCGATCGTGCCCTGCTCGCCCGACGCGAGGGCGGCTTCCTCCGCTCGGTTGACCGTCTCCGACTCGTCGGCCCACGGGCACTGGGCGTCCGTCCTGCCCAGAACCTCGGCACGATCGACCTCGAGGAGCGAGGCGAACGCCTCGTTGACGTACACGTAACGTCCCGCGCGGTCCTTGATCCAGAGCGGCTCCGCAATTTTCTCGAGAACGCTCTCCAGGAAGGAGGACAGCCGGGCAAGCTCCTCGGATGACCTCCTCAGGAGCTCGCGCCGCTCCTGCTCGGCCTTGACCTCGGCGCTCACGGCCACGACCTCGCTCTCGGCTTCGAGCAGGCGCATCGTGTTGCGCATATCCTGAAGGACGGTAATGAACCCGGTGATCTTGCCGCGACGTTTGGTGATGGTGCTGTCGTTTCGGCTCACGGGCACCGACCTGCCGTCGCTCTGCCTGCACAGCACCATGCGGGGCCCCCGGCTCTTGTCGGGCGGGATGCCGGCTACCGGATCGAGGGGAGGCTCCCCGGCCCTCTGCGCGAACAGCTCGGAGATGTTCATGTCGATCAGATCGCCCTCGGGGTACCCCGTAAGCGATACGGCGGCGTGGTTGACCGTCTCGATGGTGCCGTCGGGGCCCGTAACCAGCACGGCGTCCTGCATGTTCGCGATGACCGTGGACCCGAGCACTCCCACCACGCTGGTCATGAGGCCTTTCCTGGTCACGCCGACGGCTATTATGATCGCCATTATCGGCCCGCCCACTTGAGAGCTGAATGGCGGCTGCCTGCCGGCCAGCGGCAGTATGACATCGGTGACGATACCTATGACAAGAGGGATCGACGCCGCGATTATTACGTAGCCCTGGCGTGTTCGGGTCTCGCTCGACGTGGTCCTCGCTCGCGCCCGCAGAAGGACGACTATCCCGGCGATGAAAGGACCTATCACAAAGAGCTCGGACGGGACGCGCAGTACGCCGGCGACCTCCGAATAGCCCGTATGCACGCCGGGCACGAACCTCTTGAACACCAGCGGTGTCAGGAACGTTACGAGCAGCAGGCCGAGGCTGATCGCGTAGAGACCGGCCAGGGCGGCCGCCGCGCGCCTGGTCTTGCGCCAGTTGGCGATCTCCAGCGCGAGGTGCAGGAAGAGTGTCCCCACGAAGCACCAGCCGATCGCGCCGATCCTGCCGGCCAGGATGCCGGCGGCGGGGTTGTCGGCCGTCCGCATCAGGTACTCGCCCACGCCCCAGGTGGCTAGCGCGCACGCTACCAGGAAGAAGAGGCGGTTGGAGCGGAGCCGCGCGTCCTTGATGAGGATGTACGTTCCCACCGCCATGTCCACCGCCGCGGCGGCGAGCGGGAGATAGACCAGTACGGTTCTCAACTCTCCTCCCAGCCGCGAGTCGGGCGTTTCACCGGTTGGCTCCCTTCCTGAGGCCGGTCCCCGGCAGCGTAAAGGTGAAGGTGGACCCCGAGCCCACGGCGCTCTCGACCCTGATAGTCCCGCCGTGCGCCTCCACGATCGCCTTGGTTATGGACAGCCCCAGGCCTGTGCCCTCGCGGGCGGTCTCCGCGCTCCGGGCCTTGACGAACCGCGTGAAGATGGCGTCCTTCGCGGAGGATGGAATCCCGATACCCGTGTCGGACACGCTTATCTCGATCATCCCGTCGGACAGGTCGCGGGCGCTCATGGTGATGGTTCCCCGGTCCGTGTACTTGACCGCGTTGGAGACGAGGTTGTAGAGGACCTGCGAGAGCCTGCTCGGGTCCCCTGAGGCCGGCCTGAGGCCCTCGGGCACCTCCAGGCGCACCTCCAGGCCCTTCTCCCTGGCGGCGCTCGAGAACATCGTACGTGCCTCGTGAAAGAGGCCCGCGACGTCCACCTCCTGGATGCGCAACGTGACGAGCCCCGCGTCCATGCTGGCGAGGTCCAGCAGGTTCTTGGAGAGCCTGCTGAGCCTCTCGATGGACATGGACAGGATGTCCAGCGAGCGCTGCTGCTCGGGGTTGAGCGCTCCGAGGGTCTCGCGCGCCAGCATCTCCAGCCCCAGCTTGAGGGAGGTGAGGGGGGTGCGCAGCTCGTGAGCGGCGATCCTGATGAAGTCGAGCCTCGCCTCCTCGATCCTCTTCTGCTCCGTCAGGTCCTTGATTATCCCTACGACGAAATCCACATCGCCGCCCTCGTTGGTCATTGGGGCGGTGAGCGTCCGGGTGACGTGCGCGACGCCGTCCCTGCTTAGGATTGTCGTCTCGCCCGACTCGTATCCCTCACCGCTCTCGAACACACGGTTCAGCCTGGAGCTCATGACCTCGGCCAGTTCGTTCCCGTAGAGGTCGCTGTCACCCTTGCCTATTATTTCCTCGCGCGAGTAGCCGCTCAAACGACGGTGCGCTTCATTCACGAAGATGTAGTTGAGGTTCCTGTCCTGTATGAAGAGCGGTTCGGAGATGTTCTCGATGACGTTCTCGAGGAACCTCGACAGTTTACGAACCTCCTCCTCGGAGTGCTTCAGGGCCTCCGATCGGTCGCGTTCCTGCTCCACCTGCTTCGATACGACCTTGACTTCGTGCTCCACCTGGAGCAGGCGCAACGCCTCGCGCATGTCGTGGACGACCGTCACGGAACCTATCAGGCGACCCCTTTTCTGGCGGACTTCGGTGGAGCTCCTGGTGACAGGAATGACTTCTCCGCCCTTGCTCGCGCAAAGGCTCCAGTTTACACTCTCGAGATCTCTCCCACTATCCCGGCGGTCCCGTGCCCGGGGGCTCTCGATGAAGAGCCTTTCCAGGGGTGTCCCCACCAACTCCTCGCCGCTGTAGCCCGTCAACTCTGATGTCGCGGGGTTCGTGGTCTCGATGAGGCCCTCCGAGTTGGAGACGAGCACGGAGTCGTTGATCCTGGTTATGATAGCTCCCCCCAGGGAGCCCGCGACCGTCGACATGAGGCCGCGGTTGATCACGGCATAGCCTACTATCGGCCCTATGACCGTGGTTGCGAACATCGGCATCTCGACAATGTGAACGTGCGCGATCGGAAGGATGATGTCGGTTACCAGGCCCATCGTCACCGGCACGAGCGTGGCAAGCATCACGTAGAAAGCGCCGATGCGCTTGTGTCGCGAAGGGGTGGTCTTCCAGAAGTTGTAGACGAGCGCGAGGCCCAGAAGGAAAAGCGCGGCGACGTACAGCTTGGTGGGGAGCCTCAAGGCTCCGCCGATCTCGGAGTAACCCCAGTAGCTGGATTCGAAGCCCCTGAACACGAGATCGCTCGACCAGATCAGGGCGACGAACAGCGCTCCGGGAATGAAGACGGCTCCCATGACGGGGAGGTTGCGCAGCCAGCGTGTCTTGCCGGTAAGCGCCAGGATGAAGCAGACGAACAGGCCGCCGGCGGCGCACCAGCCGATACTGCCGACGCGCGCCCCCCAGCGGGCGGCGTTCAATGTCGCGGCGTTGCGCATCATCAATTCACCCGCGCTCCAGACGGCAAGCGAACTCATGAGGGCGAAAAACAGCCTGTTGAGCAGTATCCGCGGCCCGCGCGAGAGCACGTACAGCCCGGTCGCGAGATTAACGTAGAGCGCTATCAAGGACATAATGGCGTAGACGTTCATCAGGCGCGCGCCTCTCCACTCAATGAAATCCGCCGCGATCCCCTGCTATACAAGCCTCAAGCTATTCTACCGTACCCGGAGGCGTCGTTCACTTTTTACTCTTTTTTGTTTACTTTTCCGCATGAGCGCACCCGGAGGCGTCGTTCACTTTTTACTTATTTTTTACTTTTGCACATGAGCGTGCTCGAGTTTTGCTTGTAATGAAGAAATGGTAGGAGAGCACTGCGCGCTTGATTGGAGCGGGTATGATGCCGAACGTTGCTCGGTGGAGGGGACGTCGGCCCTTCGAGGCGGGCGCGCGTCGATCGGCGCGCCGGCACGTCCCGGGGAGGTCCGGCGCGGGGGCAGGCCCCCCCCCCGGAGCCCGCGTGCTACTCGAGGCCCGACAGATCGCCCCGGCAGACTTCTCCGCGCCGCTTCGAGGACATGACGTTTCCCGCGCTTCCGGGCACGTCCACCACC
>CAZAIS010000083.1:0-8553 GCA_964485255.1 uncultured Acidimicrobiales bacterium
ATCACCTTTTCCAGCGCGGCTTTCTTCAGGCCGCCCGACTCCGCCGCCTCCAGCAGGGCGATCTCGGTCGGGTCCCCGACGTAGGTATCCTCGCCGCGGCGGGCGTCGTTGCAAAGGGCGGCGGCCCGCTCCATGTGGCTGTAAGCGCCCGCGCGCCAGGTGTCCCCGGTCTCGAGGATGTCCTCCGCGAGGACGTGCGAAGCATCCGGGAAGAGGACGTCGGTGACCTTCATCCTGTTCAGCGTGAGGGTGCCGGTCTTGTCGGAGCATATGTAGTTCGCCGAACCCAGGGTCTCAACGGCTGGCAGGTTCCTGATGATAGCGTTGTGCCGGGCCATGACCTGGGTCCCGCGCGCCAGGGTGATGGTGACTATCGCCGGCAGTCCCTCGGGGATCGCCGCCACGGCGAGGCTCACGGCCAGAAGAAGCATGGTGGCCGCCGAGTTGCCCCTGATCAGGCCGACCACGAAGACGACGACAACCGTGGCAAGGCAAATGTACAGTATGCGCTTGCCCACGTCGTGCAGCTCGGCCTGCAGGGGCGTGGCCTCGACCTTGCTTTCCTTTAGCATGCTCGCGATTTCTCCGAGCTGGGTCCTGGCGCCGGTCTCGACCACCACCGCGGTGCCCCGGCCGTATTCTATGTGCGTCCCGGAGAACAGCATGTCCCTGCGGTCCCCGAGCGGCGCGTCTTCGGCCACCACGTCACCGGGCTCCTTCGAGACGCATACCGACTCCCCGGTGATGCTCGACTCGTTGGCCTGCATGCTGACCGACGTGAGGATCCTGGAGTCGGCGGGGACGACGTCGCCGGTTTCGAGGACGATGAGGTCGCCAGGCACCAGGTCTCGGGCGGGAATCTCCGATTCGATCCCGTCGCGTATGACCTTGACAGTCGGAGCGCCCATCTCCTTGAGCTTGTGGAGCGCCGACTCGGCGCGCTCCTCCTGCACGAACCCGAGCACGGCGTTGAGCAGCACGATGACCAGGATCACTATCGCGTCCACGTACTCGCGCAGGAACACGCCGCTGATTACGACGGCGCCGAGCAGCACGTAGATCATGAAGTCGTTGAACTGCAGCAGGAACCTGATTATCGCGGGCTTCCGCTTCTCTTCCTCGATCACGTTCGGGCCCGAGGCCAGCAGCCTCTCCCGCGCGCCGGCGGCCGGCAGGCCGCGCCGGGGATCCGTCTTCAGCGCGGCCACGACTTCTTCAACCGGCAGGGCGTGCCATGCTTTTCCGTGTGTCTTCGCGTTCCCTTGTTCCATGGCTCCTTCCGTGATCACGCGAACAACCGGCATCGGTTGCCCGTCGGGCGCCGCCGTCGCGGGTTACGGCCTCACGCTTCAAGCTTGATTCCCATGGTCAAACGAGGACGTTTGACAGGGCGGCGAACTGGGCCGGGGTCAGCTCTTCGGCCCGCGAGGAAGACGAGAGTCCCAGCTCCTCCAGGGCGTCGGCGACCCGGCCGACGGCAAGGGCGGGCATGGTTCCTCCGACCGAGTTGGCCATTTTTTTACGCCTCTGACGGAACGCGGCCGTGACGAGGTTGTCGAAGAACACCTCGTCACGCGCGCGCGGCTCGGAAGCGCCCTCGCCCGCGCGCTTCCTGCTGAGGCGCAGTATCGACGACTCGACCCTCGGCCTCGGGTAGAAGCTGTTGCGCGAGACGTTGGCGATCCGTGACACGTACGCCCGGTACTGTATCTTGACCGTGGCGGCTGAATAATCCTTACCTCCGGCGCCGGCGGCGATCCTGTCCGCCACCTCCCGCTGCACCATTACCGTGTACTCCTCGAGCCATTCGTAGTCGCGGAGCCAGTCGACCAGCAGAGTCGCCGCTACATTGTAGGGAAGGTTCGATACCATCTTGACTCCCTCCGGGGGCTTCTCCTCCCAGAGGCTCTCGAGGTCGAACGACATCGCGTCGGCTTCGATGACCATCAGGTTCGCCGTGTAGTCGAGTTCGCCGCGCAGGATCTCGATCATGCGCCTGTCCGCCTCGATCGCGTAGACGCGGCCGGCCTTCTCGGCGAGCGCCTGGGTGAGCGCTCCGAGCCCCGGGCCGACTTCTACAATCGTGTCGTAGTGCGCCACGCGGGCGGCTTCCGTGATGCGGCGGAGCACGTTCGCGTCCACCAGGAAGTTCTGCCCGTAGGACCGCTGAGGCCTGATCCCGGCGGTCGACAGAAGCTCCCTCACCACCGTAGGGGAGGTGAGGCGCCTGTCGGAATAGGGCCGGCCTGACCCCGAGGAGATTGTCTTCACGTCATGCCCCCTCCACCGGTATCCCGAACGCGCGCGAGGTGTTGCGCGCGAGCAGGGCTTCAATTTCCTCGAGAGCCGTCCCGCGCGCAGCCGCGAGGGCTCCTGCGACATGGATTACCCTCTCGGGCAGGTTGGGCTTGCCCCTGAAAGGCTCGGGCGAGAGAAAAGGCGAGTCGGTCTCGCAGAGCAGGCGGTCGGCGGGCACGAGCGAGGCGGCCTCGCGGGCGGCGGCGCCGTTCTTGAACGTCACGGGCCCCGCGAAGGAAATGTAATAACCGCGCCTCGCGCATTCGTCCAGCACCGCCCTGTCGCCCGAGAAGCAGTGCATGATGACGGGAACCTCGCCCGAGACCTCGGCCGCCAGCAGCTCCAGGGTGTCTGGGTGTGCCTCCCGGTCGTGCACCACCACCGGCTTTCCGAGCCTCCTGGCCAGCCTTACGTGCTCGCGGAATGCCTGTTTCTGGTCCCGGGGAGAAGCCCGGTCCCGATAGTAGTCGAGACCGGTCTCACCGATCGCGACGACCCTGTCGCTCGAGGCCGCTATTTCGGCGAGGCGTTCCATGTCCCCGGCCGGCATGCCGGCCGTATCGTTGGGGTGGATTCCCACTGAGGCGAACAGGCCGTCGTGCGTCATCGCCGCCCTCACGGCCTCCGCGCTTGACTCAATCGTGATGCCTACTGTTATCACGGGGCCCACCCCGGCCTCCCGGGCGGACGCCAGTATGTCCCCGTTGTCCTCTTCAATCATGTCGAGGTGGGCGTGAGAGTCGGGTATCAATTCTCCTCCGTCGGCGCTTCCTTCCTGGGGAACAGCGCCTCGCCCCTGGTTGTCTCGAGCCCCGGGCTCAACAGGCCCCACCGCGCGGCGGACGGTATCGTCACCGAGGTGATGGGGTCGCCGTGGCCGAGCCTCTCCCAGATCATGCCGGCGGTCCCGGGCATACAGGGGAAGATCAGGAGGGCGATCTGCCGCAGGCCCTCCATGCTGTTGTAGAGAACGCGGTCCAGATCGGCCTTACTCGACTCGTCCTTGGCGAGGCTCCACGGGGCCGAGACGTCCACGTAGCGGTTGACGACGTGGATGAATTCCCATATATCGGCGAGCACCTCGTTGAAGGCGAGCCGATCCATCTTCGACGAGACCGACTCCATGGTGGCGGCGGCCTTCTCCGCCAGGATTTTCTCTTCTTCGCCCGGGCTGCCGGGTTGGGGAACGGTGCCGTCACGGTACTTGGAGGTCATCGTCAGCACGCGGCTCTCGAGGTTGCCGAGGTCGTTCGCGAGCTCGGCGTTGTAGCGCTTGAGCAGGGTGCGCCGCGAGAAGTTGCCGTCTATGCCGAACGAGAACTCGCGCAGGAAGTAGTACCTGTAAGCATCGATCCCGAACTCGCTCACGATCTCGTCGGGGCGGATTACG
The DNA here is from genome assembly GCA_964485255.1 of uncultured Acidimicrobiales bacterium. Taxonomy (GTDB): domain Bacteria; phylum Actinomycetota; class Geothermincolia; order Fen-727; family Anoxymicrobiaceae; genus CAZEJS01. Next base: position 3,689 of record CAZAIS010000083.1, read on the forward strand.
TTCCCGAGCGACTTGGACATCTTCCGGCCCTCGACCGTCAGCCAGCCGTGGGCGAAGACGTGCCTGGGAAGGGGCAGGTCCGCGGCCATGAGCATCGCGGGCCATATCACCGCGTGGAAGCGGAGTATCTCTTTTCCCATCAGGTGCCAGTCCGCGGGCCAGGTCCGGGCGAAGCGCGCCTCGTCGGTGCCGAAGTCGATGGCCGAGAGGTAGTTCAGGAGAGCCTCGAACCAGACGTACGTCACGTGGCGGGCGTCGAACGGGCAGGGAATGCCCCAGGTGAACGAAGTCCGGGTGATGCTCTGGTCCTGGAGGCCCGACCTGATGAAAGAGGTCACCTCGTTGCGGCGCGACTCCGGCTGTATGAAATCGGGATTCGACTCGATGTGCTCGAGAACGCGGTCAGCGTACCTGGAGAGCCTGAAGAAGTAATTCTCCTCTTTGACCCAATCGACCGGACGGTGGCAGTCGGGACACGCGCCGTCCTCGAGCTGGCTGGACAGCAGGAAAGATTCGTCGTGCACGCAGTACCAGCCCTCGTAGGACCCGAGGTAGACGTCGCCATTCTCCTTGAGCTTCTCGATGAAGAGCTGGGCGACTCTCGTATGCCTGTTCTGCGTTGTCCGTATGAAGTCGTCGTTCGAGATGTTGAGAAGCTTCCAGGTGTCCGTGTAATGCGAGACGATGCTGTCAACCCATGCCTGCGGGCCGGTGTTCTTCTCCGCGGCGGCCTGGGCGACCTTCTGCCCGTGCTCGTCCACGCCCGTGAGGAAGAACACCTCGTGTCCCTGCTGGCGCTTGAAGCGCGCCACGAAGTCCGCGGCCAGGGTGGTATAAGCGGTCCCGATGTGAGGCACGTCGTTGACGTAGTAAATCGGCGTCGTTATATAGAAAACATCACCCAAAAATCTCCACCTCCTGAAAGATCACCCCAAATCATACCAGAGGGGTCGTTCACTTTTTACTTTTCTTGTTTACTATTCGGCTCCCCGGAGTCACGAAATTTCGAAAAGTAAACAAGAAAAGTAAAAAGTGAACGACCCCTTCCGGTGGGGGTGGGGATTTGGTAGGTTAGATGAATGCTACCTGATTTCGACATGCTGGATAGAGCACTGGAAGCGGCCGGGGCGATGGGCGCCACTGAAGCCGAGGCTTACCTCGAGCGTGACGTGGGGCTGTCCATCCGCGCGCTCAAGGGGAGAATCGAGAAGTTTTCCCTCGCGGAGTCGCGGGGAATCGGCCTGCGGCTCTACCTGGGCGACTCACAGGGCCGCTCGTTCACCTCGGACCTCTCGACCCGGGCGATCGAGGAGGCCGTCGCCGCCGCGATCGAAAGCGCCAGGGCGTGCCCCGCGGAGCCGGCCCGCGCGCTCCCCGACGGCGGCCTCTACCCGGAAGGCTACGGCGATGGGGTGTACCTGGGCGAGGACCTGGGGATACTTGGAGCGGACCTGGAGACGGTGCCGGTCGGTGAGAAGATAGAGTTCGCGATGGACATGGAGCGGCGCGCGCTTGCCTCCGACGAGCGGGTAGCCGGCGTCGAGGCATCCGCCTACAGCGAAGGCACGGGCGAGGTACTGCTCGTCAACACGAGAGGGTTCAGGTCCGCGTACCGCGCGTCCGTCTGTTACGGCTACCTCGTTGCGATCGCCGGGCGGGACGGCGAGTCCCAGACCGGCTTCGGGTTCACCGCCGGCCGCTCGTTCTCGGACCTGGACGCGACGGCCGCCGCGCTCGAGGCGTCGGACATGGCGGTCGGCCTCCTCGGAGGAAGGCCCCTGGCCACGGGCAGGTTCCCGGTCCTCATCGACAACCTGCCCACGGCGGAGATCATCGCGGTGATCGGCGCCGCGCTGTCGGGCGAGTCGGTCGTGAAAGGCCGCTCGTTCCTGGCGGGCCGTCTCGGCGAGGCGCTGGCGTCCGGCCGCGTAACCGTTGTCGACGACGGCGCGATGCCCGGCGGGTTCGGCACGGCCCCGTTCGACGGCGAAGGCGTGGCGGCCTCCGCGAAACCGCTCATCGAGGCTGGCAGGCTCGAGACGTTCCTGCACAACTCCTACACCGCCCGCCGCATGGGGACCGCGACGACCGGAAACGCGGGGCGCGCATCCTACCGCTCGCAGGTCGGCGTGTCCCCCAGCAACATAGTCCTGGAGCCGGGCGACTCCTCGCCCGCCGAGCTGACCGAGAGAATGGGCACCGGGTTCCAGGTGGTCGAGCTCCAGGGAGTCCACGTCGGGCTGAACCCGGTGACGGGAGAGGTCTCGGTGGGGGCGAAGGGCCGTTGGATAGAAAACGGAGAACCCGCCCACGCCGTCCGGGAGGTCACGATAGCGGGCACCATCGACGGCATTCTAAATGGGATAGTGGGGATCGGCGACGACCTACGGTTCACGCCCCTGCTGGGCGGGATCGGCACCCCTTCGATACTCGTCGAAGGCCTGACCGTCAGCGGCGCCTGAGCCCCCGGCCGCGCGGAATTCACGAGTGATCTCCTCACCGCGGCATCCCGGCGGGCTTGCCCCATGTCCGCCCGGAGACCCCGCGGGAAGAGCGGTTATCGGATCTACACCCGGAAGTCAGTAGCACTATCGACATCGGGTCCCCCATGATACAATCTGCGCGCGGACGGAGTGGTCTGCTCCACTGTTGCTCTCGCCGGATGGGAAAGGAAGGGGTAGGAGATGTTGCTTCACGAGATCCTCGCGGACCATGCAAAGGAGAACCCTGACAAGGAAGCGATAGTCTTCCACGACGAGCGCGTGACCTACGCCCGGTACAACGAAAACGTGAACAGGGTCGCGGCGAACCTGTGCCGCCTGGGGGTCAAGCGCGGCGACAAGGTCGCCCTCTACATGGGTAACGGCACCCAGTACGTCTACTGCTACATCGCCGCCGCTTCCCTCGGCGCCACCGCGGTGCCGGTCTCCGTCCGGTTCGGCGAGCAGGAGGCCGCGTTCATAGTGAACAACTCCGACTCGTCGTTCCTGGTGGTCGTCCCCGGCTTCGGGGGAGTCGACTTCCTCGACATCACGAACAAGATCCTGCCGTCCTGCCCGCAGGTCAAGACGGTGGTCGTCATCGGAGAGCCCGGCGATGTGGCCCGGGTACCCGGCGCCCTGCCGCCGGAGGCGCTCTTCGCCGAGCCGGGCCCCGCCGACCTGGACGCCTCGGAGAAAGCGCGCCGGGCCGTCGACGAGAACGACACCGCCTTCATGGTCTACACGTCGGGCACGACGGGCGTCCCCAAGGGCGCGGAGCTCACGCACAAGAACCTGATTTCCTACGCGAAGGGCCAGCTCTCGGCATCCGGTGTCAACGGAGCCGACAGGCTCCTGCTCGACATCCCGGTCAACCACGTGGGCGGCGGCGTCATGGCCATCATCGCGATGCTCGAGGCCGGGGGGACGCTGGTGATCCTGGACCAGTTCGTCCCGCAGGAGGTCATGGAGACGATCGAGAAGGAGAAGATTACGATCCTCGGGCAGGTCGCGGCGCAGTACATCCTGATGATGATGGTCCCGGACTTCGAGAAGTATGACCTGTCCTCGGTGCGCGCGGCGGTGGTGTCGGCGGCCCCGACCGCCAAGGAGGTCTTCGAGCAGGTCAAGGAGAAGTTCGGCATCTACCTGACCAATGGCTTCGGCATGTCCGAGACGAGCGGGGCGATCACCTTCACCAGGGTTGACGAGGACTCCTTCGAGCGCCTCTCCACCAGCGTCGGGAAGGCCAACGACGGCATCGAGCTCGCGATAATGAGCCCGGAGGGCGACAAGCTGCCGACAGGCGAAGAAGGCGAAATCTGCATCAAGGGTGACGCGATCATGAAGGGTTACTACAAGAGGCCCGACGAGACCGCGTTGGTGATGAGGCCGGACGGGTTCCTGCATACCGGCGACATGGGAAAGCTGGACGAGGACGGCTACCTCTACATCCTTGGCCGTAAGAAAGAGATGTACATCCGCGGCGGCGAGAACGTGTACCCGCCCGAGGTTGAAGAGGTAATCCAATCACATCCCGGCGTGCTCTTCAACGCGGTTATCGGGATAAAGGAGCCGGTGATGGGCGAGGTCGGAAGGGCCTACGTCGTGCCGATGCCCGGGGTCGAGCCGGCGGTCACCGAGGACGACATCAAGCAGTGGTGCTCGGAGCGCCTTGCCAGGTACAAGGTGCCAAGCGAAGTCGTGTTCAGGGATGCCCTGCCCCTGAGCCCGCTCGGCAAGGTAATGAAGAAGGTCCTTTACGAAGAGGTCAAGAGCGAAGCCGGCTAGCCCGGCCGGCCCGGCGCCCGTGGCCCTCCACGACCCCGGGTGTCAAAGCGCGGGGGTCGCTCAAGGGATCAGGATCTCTTCGGTGTCCTTGCGGGGGCGCGCTTTCGGTAATTCGTCGGGGTACCCGAGCGGGAGCAGGCACAGCACCGCCACGTTCCCGGGCAGCTCCAGGATGTCGGCGACGGCCCGCGCGTCGAACGCGCGGACCCAGCAGGTGCCGAGCCCCAATGCCTGTGCCGCAAGCGCCATGTGCTCGACCGCGATGCTGACGTTCATGGTCCCGTTTATGACCACTCGCTCGGGGTCCAGTTCCTTGTCCTTGCTCCCTTTCACCGAACGGAGGATCATCTCCAGGCTGGGGCGGACTCCACTCATCACCAGCTCGAGGGTTCTCCTGCCGCGCTCCTTGAAAGCGTCGAAATCGAGGCAGCAGGCGATGAGCACGGGGGCCTGCTCGATGAAGCGCTGGCCGTACGCCGCTTCCCGGACCCGCGAGCGGACGGCGGGATCGGTTATGACCTTGAACTTCCACGACTGGCTGTTGCTGGTCGAGGGAGCGATACTGGATGGCCTCGGCTACATTGGCCTCGGAGA
>CAZAIS010000084.1:0-8428 GCA_964485255.1 uncultured Acidimicrobiales bacterium
CGACAGTCTCCGTGCGGCTACTAGCGCTGCTGCTCCCGCAGCCGATGACCGCCAGCAGGCCGATAACGAGGATCGCCAGGGACAGGATTGTCAGTGTCTTTTTCATCGGCGTCTTACCTCCATTCCATCGGGCACGAGTCACCCCCGCGCGATGTTACGACCGCGCGTATCGCATCAGAAAACACTATCACAACGCCCCATGTTATTCCTCACCCGTTTATCCTACCCTCCCGGTCAACCGCGAAAACAGGACCGTCGGGGCCGGCGCGGCAAGGGCTTAGGGCAAACGGCTGCTCCACCGGTGGCGTTCATCCGGTGGCGTTCATCCGAGGGCTAGTAGCCCAGGACGTCATGGCCCCCGGTCCTCGACCGGTAGTCGAAGTACATAGGCCGTTCCACGATTATCGGCCTGTCGCTCGTGGCAACGGTCGAGATCTCGAGACCGGAGCCGGCCTCGCGGTTGACGTCGACCGTGAGCCTCGAGAACGGCGCCAGGGCCAGCTCCTTTTGAAGCGGCACCCCTGAAGCCGTGTACCAGGTCACACCGATGTGGGCCGTGGCGGGTCCGGGGTTCTGCAGGCAGAGCCACTCCTCGAAGCCGCCGGCCGTGCAACCTTCGGCGAAAGACCAGGTCACGGCGGGGCCGGTCGCGCCGAGGACGTCGTGCCCGCCGTCCCACTCGCCCTTGTAGAGGAAGTATACAGGCCGCTCGGCGATAAATTCCGAATCGCCGGTGAGGAACACGGAACAGTCTTTCCCGGGGCCCAGCTCCCTGTTGACGGAAACCGTCACCCTCTGCGCCGGCGGGACCCTGTAGGACTTCGCGATGGGCTCCCCCTGGCCGGGGCCCAACTGGTAGGACGCGTTAACGGTTATCTCGGAGGTGCCGGGATTCTGCAGGCAGAGCCACTCCTCGAATCCCGCCCGGGTGGTGCCCTCGGAGAAGTACCATGTACAGGAAGGACGGTTTGCCCCCAGGACGTTGTGCCCCCCGGTCCAGCCGCCCGAGGCGAGCCCCCGGTAACTGAAGTACACCGGCCGCTCCGCCACAACGGGGAGGTTGCTCTCCAGGTGCAGGCTCACGTTCTTCATGCCGCCGACCTGGTCCCTGGTAACGAATGTCGCGCGCGAAGCCGCCTGCACCCGGCCGGTCAGGACCCTGGGCCCCTCACCTTCCACCATGTAACGAAACGTGAGCTCCGCCGCCGAGGGCCCCGTGTTCATCACGGTAACGTACTGATCGAACCCTTCCAGGGTAGTCCCCTCGGCGAAATACCAGTCCCGCGCCGGGTACTTCGCGCCCACCGCCGTCGAACCCCCGTTCCACTTTCCCTTGTAGTTGAAGTACATCGGCCGCTCCGCCACCAGGTCCGCCGCCGGGGAACGCACCGCAATCGACACCTCACGGCCTTCACCGACCACGGCGTTGACGTCGACGGTGTACCTGGACCGCGCGGGTATGCCGTAGCTCTCCTCCTTCACCGTTCCGTCGTTGAACAGAAAGGTGACTTCGGCGGTGGCCGCTCGCGGGCCCGGGTTGCCGATGCAGAGGTACTCCTGGAACCCCTCCCCGGTGTAGCCCTCGGCGAAGTAGAATGAGCAGGCGGCGGGCGGCACCTTTTGCGCGTAGATGTCCCACTTGTCGTCCCCCGCGCGGTTGTCCATCCAGACGATGACGGATCCCCCGTCCGCGCACGCCGCCACCTGCTGGTTGGCCGCGTCGTTCCTCGAGCGGGCCCGGGCCCTCACCGGTATCCCGTCGCAGGCACGGAGCCGCTTGCCGCCCGCGTCCACCCCCTGCGCGTAGATGTCCCATTTGCCGCCGGAACGGTTGTCGCGCCAGGTGAACAAGGCGCCTCCTGAGGCGTCCGGGGCGACGCGGGGTGCCTTTGCGTCCGCCGCCGTTCCCGAGTGCGCGCCGACGTTGAGTCCCCCGAGCCGCCACAGGGCGTTCCCGTCCCGGTCGAGGCGCTGGGCGAATGTCTCCCAGTGAGCCTCGGACCTGAAGTCCTGCCAGGTGACGATAGCCCCGCCGGCGCCGTCGGTGACGATGTCCGGACTGACCGCATAGGAGCCCGGGCTCTCCGTGCCCCGGACTCGTATACCGTCGGCTTCCCACAGGGCCCGGCCCGAGGGACCGATCCTCTGGGCGTACACGTCATAGCCCTCCATGGACCTGAAGTCCTGCCAGGTGACGATAGCCCCGCCGGCGCCGTCGGGGGACACCCTGTGGTTGATCGAGTCGCCCCTGCTGGCGGACCCGGAGCGCACGCCTACGCCGTCCGCCTTCCACTGGAGGGCGCCGGTCGCGCTTACCCTCTGCGCGTAGACGTCCCACTTGCGGCCCGAGCGGCGGTCCCGCCAGGCGATGATGGCGCCGTACTGCCCGTCCGAGACCATCTCCGTGTACTGCGCGTCGCCCGCGGTGCCGGGCCGGGCGCGCACGGGTATCCCGTCCGCGCTCCACCAGGGATTGCCGTTGGCGTCGATCCTCTGCGCGTATATGCCGTCATTGCCGCCGGAGCGCCCGTCGTGCCAGGTGAGAATCGCGCCGCCGGCGCCGTCCGGGATCAGCCGCGGGTACTGCGCGTCGCCCGCGGTGCCCGGCAGGGCTCGCACGGGCATGCCGTCGGAAGCCCAGAGCGTCTTCCCGCTTCCACTCACCCTCTGGGCGTATATGTCCCACTTGCCCGCGCGGGAGTCCTGCCAGGCTATGATCGCGCCGCCGGCGCCGTCCGTGGTGATCCTGCTGTTGAAGCCGTTGCTTGGCGTGCCCGGCCCGCCCCTTATGAGCACGCCGTCCGTCTTCCAGAGGGCCCCGCCGCCCGCGCCGATTCTCTGAGCGTAGATGTTCCACCTCGTCGCCGAGCGGAAGTCCGCCCAGGTGACGATCGCGCCGCCGGCGCCGTCCGGGATCATCTCCGGGTTGACTGCCTGTCCAGCGGTTCCCGGTTGCGAGCGCACCCCCACACCGTCGGCCTTCCAGGCCGGGTCCCCGCTGCCCTGCCGCGAGCGCACCCCATCGGCCTTCCCGGCGAGGTCCCCGGTACCGGCCGGCTTGGCCGTGGCGGGCTGGGTGAGCGTCGCCAGGGCGAGCAGGAGCGCGCCGAGCGTGGCCGCCCCGTGGAGCGCTCTTCGGGCTCCGCGCGTACGTGCCGGGTGGCGCGACGGAGCGCGTCCTGTAGTTGTCTTGATGATTTCTCTCATGACGAGCTCAATGGAACAGCGATTTCGGCTTGTTCCCGTAATCGGGCAACTGCTGCTGCCAGTTCTTGTACTCGGACCACGCGGGCAGAGCCGTGCCGTCGTAGTAGTAGAGACCTTCGTAGATGTTGTCCCAGGCCTTGGCGGGATCGCAGTCCTCGAAAACCCAAATCTTCCTGCATCCCGCGTTCCAGAGGCTGCCGATGCCGACCTCGCCGATAGCCTGCCGCTGTCCCTCCGGCGAGTATCCCGCGCCGGGGGCGTGGGGCCATCCGATCTCGGTGACAACCACCTCTTTGCCGGGGAAGCCCTCGCGTGCGCATAGATCAACGAGTCCCTTGTAATACCAGGCCCAGAAATCGGGACGGTCATAGGGGTGTATCGCGATGCCGTCACAGACGTTCGCCACACTCAGGGAGCGGTTGATCCCGACGGTCGTCCGGCTGTGCGCGGGGAGCGAGACCCTCTCGTCCTGGAGGGTCCCGTCGGCGAACATGTAGGTGATCGTAGCGGTGTCCGCCTCGGGAGTCGGGTTCATTAGCGTCAACCATTCCTCGAAGCCCTCGCGCGTGGTTCCCTCGGCGAAATACCACTCCCGCGCTCCACCGTGGCGGCCCATCTCGACGTCTCCGCCGGCGATGCTTCCGTGGTAATCGTAGTACATGGGGCGCTCGGCGATTACCGGCTGTGTCGAGCTCAAGCGCACCGAGACGTCTCTGTCGTTTCCGACCTCGTCGTTAACCAGGACGGTTTCACGCGAGCGCGGTGCTACGGTCCGGTGACCGGCCCGGGTAAGGCCACCTCCGAACATATAGGTCAGTTCCACCTCGGCGGCACAGTCCCCGGGGTTCATTATCGAGAGCCACTCCTCGAAGCTGCCCTCGTTGGCCGTCTTCCTCGTGGTCCCCTCCGCGAACAGCCACGTCGTGTGAGGCTCGCAAGATCCCACCTGGGTGTGGCCACCCGGCCAGGCGCCGTGGTAGTTGAAGTACATCGGCCGCTCCGCGATGATCGGTTGGTCCGATTCGACGAGGGCGGATACGTCCCGGTTCGGTCCGACAGCGAGGTTGACGTCCACCGTCTCGCGCGAGGTGGGCGCCATCGCGATGCGCTGCTCTACCGTTCCGCCGTCGTTGAAGAGGTACCTGACGGTCACGTCCGCCGGCGAGGACGACGGGTTCATGAGCGATATCCACTCCTCGAAACCGTCGTGCGTGGCGCCCTCGGCCAGGTACCAGGTCCTGGAGAACCCGGTCACCCCCGCGCCGATGGAACCGCCGGTCCACTTGTCGTGGTAGTTGAAGTACATGGGGCGCTCGACCACTATGTCGCGGCCGGCCTCCACCATCGCGGAGACGTCCTTCTCCGGACCCACCGCGTCGTTCACGCTGATCGTGCTCCGTGAATGCGCCCTGACGACCACCGACTGCATGCGCGTGGTCCCACCCGGGAACATGTAGGTGATCCTTGCGGTCGTATCGCCGTTTCCGGGGTTCTGGATGCATATCCACTCCTCGAACCCGCGTATCGTGGTCCCTTCCGCGAGGTACCAGGTCTTCCCCGGCTTCCGCGTACCCAACTCGACGTTGCCGCCGGGGGTGTTCCCGTGGTAATCGAAGTAGATCGGGCGCTCGGCGACGATGTCCCGCCCGGAGGTGACCTTCATGGACACGTCCTGGTTGCCCCCGGACAGCAGAACGCGGTAGTAATCGAGGTCGCCCGCGCTGTGGGTGAGCCCCTTGATCATGGACCCGGTGCAGACGTAGGCCCCCGGATCCCGGGCCTTGACGGCCCCGTAGCCCGCGCGCATCATCCCCAGGTACGTGTAATCGCAACTGCTCGAATAGTAGACGATGCCCTGCCTGGCCGCCTGCGAGTTCAAATCCCATCCGGGCTCCTGCCATACCTGGTAGAGATCGACGTAACCCCTGTACCTCTTCGCGACCGCGCCGCAGAACGCCGCCCAGTCGTTCATGTCACGCGGTGGTGCCAGGTACAGCGGCTTGGGCCCCGACCTGCTGCGCGCCCATGCCGGCACGGGACCGGTTATGGTGAGCATTATGCTGTTGACCCCGATGCCCAGTGCGCCGTCCACCTGCGCGTCAAGCTTTTCCCATTCGAACCGTCCCCTTCCTCGCGGCTGGACGTTCATCCATTTGGCGAAGAGCCGCAGGTTGCGGACCGAAGGCCGCTGGGACGGCGGGTACTTGGTCCCGAGGTTCGTGATTACGTTGCGGCTGAACAGCCCGAGTATCTTCCTGCCGGCAAGGCCCCGCCCCGCGGGTGTGACGCCGGGGCCGCGCTGGAAAGCCGCGCCCGGGCCGGCCTTCGCGCCCCGGGCCGGAGCGCCGGGGATGAGAAGCGCGCAGGTGACGATGACGGCGAGGACGGCGAGGGCCGGGGCCGCCGGTGACCGCCGCCGGAAGCCTTTGCGATAGCCGGGCGCGTCTTTCGCCATATGTGAGACCGGAAACGGCACCGCGTCACTCCCCGGGTCGCCGGTTATGCGTCATGTGACTAGCAGCCATAGTACCCGATGAACATACCACAGGCGTCCCGTGACAGCGATACGGGGCCCGGCGCGATCCCCCGCCGTGACGATATGAACCCAGCGCGACAAGGCGGCTCCGGCGACGTCTTCGCGCGAGGACCGGGAAACCGGACTCAGAGCTCGCCGTGTACGCTGCAGGAAACGTGGAGTGTGGCCGGTGTCGTGTCGGGGGCGTAGTAAGTGTAGGTTCCGCCGGAGGGGCATCCCGGCAGCCCATAGAGCTCGGCCAGGCTGTCGGGGAAGTAGCCGTTGCCGCTCCACCAGTCCAGCAGCTTCGCGCGTATGACCGCCTGGTTCTTCCTGCACTCATCGGCCGACTCGTGCTGCTCGACGGCCGCGGCCACGCGGGCGCTACACTCGTCGATCACGGCCTGGGCCATCGCCGTGACCGCTTCGGCCTGCTCCACGGTCCCGGCGTCGGCCAGGTCCCCGAGGGCGCCTGACATCCTGTCCGCCAGGTCGGATACATCTACGCCCTTGGCGGACGCGGACTTCAAGAGGTCGGTCGCCTCGCGGCACTTCGCGGCGGCGGCCTCCCTTGCCTCCTCGAGCTGGAGCTCCTTGCCCTTGCCCGCCACGGCCGTGAACTCGAGGGTCTTCGTCGCGACCGGTTTCTGCCCTCCCTGCGTCACCTTCAGGTCGGCCTTGGCCTCCAGTGGCCTGCCGCTTCCCTGGGTCATCTCGAAGGCGGTCTCTTTCGTCTGCGGGGCGGGGCCCGATCTCACGTCGTACGTCTTGTCGATGATGCTGTCACCGTCGGAGTCCGACACCATTACTCTCAGGGTCCCCGTGCCGCCTTCCTTGAAGCGAGCCTCGTATCCGACCTTGATGACGAGCTCGGTATCGAGCGGCACTTTGTCCAGGTCGAAGGCGCTCCCGTCCGCGCGCAGGACCTCGAGCGTTCCAATCCTCGCCACCGGCTTGTTCCCGGAGGATATGACCAGCGGGATTGTGACGGCGGCGGCGATCGCGCAGGCGGCGGCCACGCAGGCGACGGCGATCCAGACCTTCGTCGATCTCTTCATCCCGCCCTTGACCGGGGCCTGACCGGTGGCGGGATAGACGGGCAATACCTGAGTTCGCGCCCCTGGAGGTGTGGCGCCTGCCCCGGGCGGGGGTGGGGTCGTTCCGGGTGGGGTCGCGGTCGTTCCGGGTGGGGTCGCGGTCGTTCCGGGTTGGGCTGGACCTGTTGCGCGTGGTGTGGTGCCCGGCCCGGGCCGGTTGGCTGTTGTTCCGGGTCCACCTGGGCCCGGCGGGGCCTCAGCGCCCGCCCCCGCCCCGTCAGGCTGCACGGGCATTATCCTCGTGGGCTGAGCCCCGGGTGATGGCGGCTGCTGCTCGGGCGCCTTCGGCTCGGGAAGTTGTGCGCCACAGGACGTGCAGAATCTCCTGTTACCCGGATCGTCCTTTCCACACTGGGGACATTTCATCGCGGCCTCCAGGTCAGATTCAACAGCCCCGCCGCTGCGCCCCGTCGACGCAAGCGACGACGGAATGATCACCGGCAACCGGGAGCCCCTAACCGGCGGGGATCACCTCGCCGGCCCTCCCCCTCCCGGCGACAGCAGCCTCTCCGGTGGGAGTCAGAGCCGGCATCTAAAGCCCTCGCTCGCGGGGGCCGCCCTACCGGCGCCCATCAACATTATCTTAGCACCGCGCGCGCCGCCTTTTCGAGCTGGTGCGCCACGCCTTGAGCATCTCTCGCACTTGCTCTATCATCTTGCCCCGTCCCGGGTGAACGGGGACGCGGTCATGTATAATGATGACCTGGACTTGAACGCGGAGCCGTAGTGTAGCCTGGTTTAACACACTGGCCTGTCAAGCCAGAGATCGCGGGTTCAAATCCCGTCGGCTCCGCCATCTCCCGAGAGCACGCCGTGGTGAGGTAGCTCAGTTGGTAGAGCACAGGACTGAAAATCCTGGTGTCGGCGGTTCAATTCCGCCCCTCACCACCATCGTTTTTCCGCTTGGTTGAGCCATTTATTCGTTGTCACGATGAAGTTCTCCGACGCGTGTCTGCTTGCTCCGTTCCCGGATTATTACCGTGATTTCTTCGGGATTATTAAAGGGAATGACCTTGTGGTCGAAGATCAGCGAGTCAACCTTGGCATCGATGCCTCTCTCTCAAAGCCCTCGTCATTGCTCTCGAAACCCACGTAGAGACTCGTACTACGGTTCGTCGATTTTGAGTACGGTAGAGCCGCGGGACGAAAGAGTGGTCTCGTCCTATTGCTCGCCGGAAACTTAACTTTCTAGACCTGACCCCCAAAAGTTAAGGGAAGGGGATGTGGGGATGGTGCGTAGAAGATACGGCTGAATGCGGGATTGGACGGAAGATGATGGAAGGGGCTTGTCGATGGCATGTTTTCGCGCTGAACGGAGGTCCGGGTTTCCAGGGGTTATAACGGTCCTCGCGATTCTGGCGGTCACGGTGACGGCGGTGGCCTCCTGCGGGGGGACCGCGCCGTCCGGTTACAAGCCCCCCGAGGGCGAGGACTTCAGCAAGCTGCCCTGGAGCCAGGCGTTCGAGAAACTCTACGAGAAGTTCTCAAAGGAGTACGCGTTCACGGACTGGAAGGGCATCAACTGGAAATCTCTTTACGAGAAGTACCGGCCTCGTATCCAGGGCGCCGAGGCCGCGAGTGACGGGAAAGCTTACTACCTCGCGCTCAG
>CAZAIS010000085.1:0-8381 GCA_964485255.1 uncultured Acidimicrobiales bacterium
GGTAGATTCCCGCCGACAGCGCCAGCAACGCCGCCGCGAACCATATGTACCACAACTGCTTCTTCAACAGCCGTCCTCCACCATGTCGTCCTCGGGCAACTCCGGCCCGGGCGTCTGGTCGAGCGACCGCTTGCGAAAGGGACACTCATTCTTCCCGCAAGCGGAGCACGCCGACTGCATGGGTACGCTTTCCGCCGCCACGGAAGCCGACGACGCCGATTTCTCGGGTATCATGAGGTAGCCGGGCGCGAGTCTCACGCCTATCGCCGAAGCGTCCAGGATAGTGAATACCACGTTCTGGCCGTCGAGGTCCCAGTCGCAGCACCCGGGGCTCATCCTCAGGCTCGAATCGTACCCCGAGGCCGCGAGGTCGTTCCTCCACTCCGTCTCCACGAGGTCCGCTACGATCTCCGCCAGTTGGGATCCGACCGCGTCGAGTACGTACTTGTCGAGCAGGGATTCTTCCGCGTCAAGCACCTCGGAGAAGGTCCCGCCCACTGTCGCCAGCGCGAACACGACCATCGGCCTTTCACCCCTGGCGGCCCGCGCGAGGGTCGCGAACCTGGCGCTCCTCACCTCGCCTTCCCGGATCACGACTCCCGTGGCTGTCACGTCGTCGATGAGCGAGCGCTTGTACGCTCCCTTGGGGTCCGCCGCGGCTACCGCCTTCTCCAGCGCCCGATCGAGCGCCCGGAGGGTTTCGTCGCTAACACGCCCGGTCCCATTCGACAGCGAGCCGAGGGACTGCTCCCTGAGCCGGCCGGTGACGTAATCATCTATTTCGGGTTCGACTATCCTCATGGCTCTCCCATACGCGAACGGCCCCCACCCGGGCAACGATTCATTATGGTACTTGTTTTTTCCTCCGAGCGCACTTGCCAATGCCCGCCTTTCAGCATTTACTTGTAAGTGTCGCCCGGTACAACGAGTATTCGCGGAGGTGTTCGGCTTGAAGGAGCACTGGAAGGAGCAGGCGCTTCGAATCGGTGAGGTCCTTACCCTGGAGCACAAGCCCGTCGCAGTGACTTTCACAAACGAGCCGGTCGACATCGACGGCGGCGGGAAGATGTGGATATGCCGCGCTCTCAAGCTCGCGGCCGGGGGCGATTCGTTCGTTATCGACGCTGAGACCTCCGGGTGCCCCGGGGGCTCCTGGCACTGCGGCCTCCGTGAGCCGCCCGCCGGGGAAATGCGCAGAGGTCTGCAGCATTTCCTGACACGGGGTGAGAAGCTGACCGGCTCGATAGTATCTTTCGAGAGGATGGTGGACCTCGGCGCCCCCGCCCCGACGGGGCTGAGCAAGCGGATCTTCATAGGCCCGATGGCCGAGGCCCCGTTGAGGCCGGACGTCGTGGTCTTCACCTGCAACGCCGAGCAGTCCTGCCGCCTTGTCACCCTGGACCATTACTGGGACGGGATCCCCGTGCGCGCCGAGCTCACGGGCTCCCTGTGCCACTCTGCGGTAGCGTACCCGGTCATGACCGGTCGCACGAACCTGACCATGGGTGACTGGACCGCCAGGCGCATGCAGAAGTTCGGGCCGGACATCGTCTTCGTTACGGTGCCCTACGAGCGCATTACCAACCTCGTTGCCGCGATCCCTGAATGCTCCGCGGGCACCGCCCAGTTCAAGCCATAGGCGTCGTTCACTTTTTACTTTTTTTGTTTACTTTCCCTCGACATCGTTGCTTAGAGGTTGAAAAGTAAACAAAAAAAGTAAAAAGTGAACGACGCCTATCCGGGGAAGCGGGAGAGCCAGGCGCGGATCAGCGCGGTGGACTCGGCGGGCATGGTATGGGTGCAGCAGTGACCTCCGCCGTCAACCAGGACCAGCTCCGCGCGCGGTATCCTTCCGGCGAGCTCGAGGGTCGTGCGTGCCGGGACCAGCCGGTCCTCGGTGCCCCTGAGGACAAGCGCGGGGACGTTTATCCCGTGCAGCTTGTCCGTGTAGCGCCCCTTGGCGATGGCGATCATCCTGTCCAGGTACGCTTGGCCCCCACAGTCCATACCGTGCTCGAAGAAGTAATCGATCAGCATCTCGTTGCCCGGGGTGGGATCGAGCACGAAACCCCTGTGCCTGCCGACCCAGCGCAATAGAGCCCTCCTCTGAGCGTCGGAGAGAAAAGGCAGGAAAGCAATCTGGTGCGCCATGGTAGCCAGCGTGAACATGTTCAGCCCGAACTCCCCCCGGCGCGGCATGTCCATGGTGTTGCACAGCACTATGCCCGCGACGCGCTCCGGGTGCGACAGGGCGATCTCCTGGGTGATCATTCCGCCCATGGATTCTCCAATGACGACGGCCCTCTCGATATCCAGTGAATCCATGACCGCCAGCGTCCGGGCGGCGTAGTCCGCTATCGTGCTCGAAAGGGACGGGCGGCGCGCCAGTAGATCGCACGATATCGCGCGGTACTCCTCGGAGAGGGCCTCGACCTGGTAGCGCCAGAACCACTTCGACCCTTCCATGCCTGGCATCATGACAACGGGGAAACCGCTTCCTGCCTCGATATATCCTTCGCCTTCCAGGACCTCCGGCATTGTGACCTCCACGGCTCCGGAACGACCAGTAATGATAATACCAGAGAGACAGCCGTAGCTCCCCGCTACGTCTCGGGTGGTATGCCGCCCGGCGAGTGGCGGTAGGCGCGCCGGCGCGCGATTGCCCGCCCCGCGCCCTTGTCTTATAATCGTATTCCTTCGCCGCTCAGGGGCGCGATCTTGCGGGAACAATCACTAAGGCGTCGGACATGCTCCCGCGGTCGCCGCCGCGCTCGAGGCGCGGGCGGCCTTCGCGTCTCAAGACGACAGGTACAGCGAATGCGAGGAAGTAAAGAAGAAAGGGACACCTCGAAAAGACCCGTAGCGGTGGACAAGTCGATTCCGCCCGCTTTTGTAGCGAAACGCGGGGCCCGCCGGCTGTCCCCGCGCTGGTGGTCCGGGCTCACGCCTGCGGGCAGGTGGGCCGTCGCGGTACTCGGCATCGCCGTCGTCGCGGTGGTGGCCGGTCTTGTATTATCGCTCGCCGGATCGAAGACCACGGGGTCGGACGCCAAGCCCCCTCCCATGGTGAAGCCGAAACCCCCCGACGAGAAGTCCGCGAAGAAGGTCGTCCCGTTCTCGTTCTCGAAAAGCAGGGCCGCCCTGGACATAGCAGTGCTCGCCTCGGGTCTCCATATCGTGCTCGACTCGATATCGGAGACGTCGCAAGACCTCCTCGAGGAACTCGGCTCTGCTACTGATACGCAAGGTGGCGTAACGTCCGGCCTCACCGCCTCGCTCGACGTGCTTGCCGACGGCCCGGAGGAGCCCGTGCCTTCGCCTCCCTCCACGGACCTGGGCAAGCGCTACGTCAATAGATACCGTGAATACCTCGCGCTGGTGACGGATATCCGGAAAGCGGCGGAAGCGGCGCCGATGACTGAAGCCTCGGCCCAGGACAGGCGGGCGCTCGTCAAAGCCTGCGACGAGATCTCCCGGGACACCTCGATAATCATCGCCGGCCTCGAGAAGCTCGGGACCGACCCGGAAGAAGACGCCGTCATAGCCGAAGGCATCGCCTCGGCGCAGGCCCGCATCGACGAGACGTCGAAGCGCCTGGACAACCTGATAGAATCGCTCCGGGACGCATCCCGCTAAAGAATTGGAGTGCGATCGTGAAGAAAGTCATCCTGCTCTGTGGCAGTCCCCGCAAGAAGGGGAACACCGCACTGTTGCTGGCGGAGTGCGCGGGCTGCATCCGGGAAAGCGGCGTGGAAGCCGAGATCGTGTCGCTCGCGGGGAAGCCGGTCGCCGCGTGCCTCGCGTGCGGCAAGTGCGAGAAGAATCCGGGCAGGTGCGCGCAGGACGATATCGTCAACGAGATAATAGAGAGACTGCGGGAAGCCCGCGGCTTCATCGTGGGTTCGCCCGTCTACTTCGGAACCGCCCGTGGCGACGTCATGAACGCACTCCAGCGGATCGGGATGGTCTCCAAGGCCGGAGACGGGTTCCTGTCGCGAAAGGTGGGCGGACCCGTAGCCGTGGCGCGCAGGGGCGGCCACACCGCGACCATCCAGGAGATGCTGATGTTCTTCTTCATCAACGACATGATAGTGGCCGGCTCAAGTTACTGGAACATGGTCTTCGGGGCCGAGCCCGGCGAGGCCATGGAGGACGAGGAAGGCCTCGATACGCTACGGCGGTTCGCGCGCAACGTGGCGTGGCTGGTCGATACGCTGGAATGAGGAACCGGGCCGCGTAAGGATTCGCCGCGGCCGGTCGGAGAAGCCCGAATCGGGGAGGGCGTCAACGCATGAAAGACCTTGAAGGAAAGAACGTCATCATAACCGGCGGCTCGTACGGCATCGGTGTGGAAATCGCGCGGGCTTTTCTCGCCGAAGGCGCAAACGTATTCACTATCGCGCGAAACAAGGACAGACTCGACGCCTCGGTCGAGGGACTCTCGCGGAGCGCCAGGCCCGGCAGGCGTATAAAGGGGTTCCCCTGCGACGTGACCGACCGGCAGGGCATCGCCGGTACGATCAACGCGATCGCGGCGCGGGAAGGCGGGATAGACGTACTGATCAACAACGCCGGCATTGTCATCCCGGGGTACTTCGAGGATCTTTCCCTGGACGACTTCGAGAAGGTGCTCAGGTGCGACTACCTGGGCTCGGTCTACGCAACCAAAGCCGCGCTTCCCCACCTCCTGAAGAACAAGAAGAGCGCGGTGACTTTCACGTCCTCCGTGGCGGGCCTGAAGGGCGTCTTCGGCTACTCCACCTACTCCCCGGCCAAGGCGGCGGTGATCGGCTTCGCCGAGACGTTAAGACAGGAGCTCAAGCACAAGGGCGTCCAGGTCACGGTCCTCTTCCCGCCCGACACCGATACCCCGGGGTTCGAGGAGGAGAAGAAGGTACGGCCGAAAGAGACCGACGTCATCGCCGGGTCGGCGGGGCTCGCGCCTCCGTCACAGGTCGCCGCGGAGTTCGTGAAAGGGTTCAAGAAAGGCAAGTTCATGGTGAACCCGAGCTTCGACGGCAAGCTCCTGTTCCGTATGCGAAGCATCTGGCCCTCCTTCACCGATTTCTACTTCGACATAATGGTGTCCAGGGGGCGCAAATCCCGCTCCGGCGACACGAGGTGCTGAAGGCGACCGGTATCTCCCCCATTGACCCTTACGTTACGTAATGGTCCATAATCGACACATGCCTTACTTGATCGGCGAACTGGCGAGAATGGCGGGACTCAGCGTCCGGACGCTTCGTTACTACGACCGGATCGGCCTTCTCGAGCCGTCCAGCGTCCTGCCCAACGGCTACAGGAGCTACGGGGAAGCGGAGCTGTTGAGGCTGCAGCAGGTGCTTTTCTTCAGGGAGCTGGGGTTTACGCTCGATCAGATCAAGGAAATCCTGGACTCGGAGGACTTCGATATCGTCGAAGCGCTGGAGGACCAGAAGAGGCTCATCCAAATGAAGAAGGCTAGGCTCGAGGAGCTCGCGTCGGCCATCGACGATACGCTCGCGGGAATGCGAGGGGGAAAGAGAATGAAAGGTGAGGAACTGCTCGGATCGCTCACAACGGAGCAGGTCGAAGAATACAAGCGAGAAGTTCGCGAGAAGTGGGGGGACAGGGAACTCTCCCAGTCAGAGGAGCGGATGAGGACCTGGACGGAGGCGGACTACGCGAGTATCGAAAGCGAGGGAAGGGCCGTCTACGAGAGGCTCGTCGCGCTGATTGACAGGGACCCGGGTGACGGGGAAGTCCAGGCGCAGATCGACAGGTACTTTCGCTACATCTGCAACTTCTACGATTGCACGCTGGAGGTATTCAGGGGCCTGGGTGATATGTATGTCGCGGACGAGCGGTTCGCCTCTTTCTATCACGAGATCCACCCTGACCTCGCGGTGTTCATGCGGGACGCGATTAATATCTACTGTGACAACGCCGGGAAGGCTTGAGCCCGAGAGAATTCCAGGTTGTTCACGTCGGATCGAAATCCCCGGGGGTCGCGACAGTAAGCGGGTGCCCCCTCCCGGCCTCCCGCTCAACCGGGACGGGTAACCATATCTCCCTCGATCATGCAACGAGCTCGAGTGAACATTGCCCGCCGGGTGGTAGAATGCCGGTATCCCGGCCACGTCGTGGGACTATCGAATAGAGGTGTTATGAACTCTTGTCCTTCGAACAGGAGTGCTCACGCGCTCCCTCACGCCCAACGCCATTGCGTGCTGTCAGATGGACGAGTGGACAAACGTGCGCTAACGGGAGCGCCCGCCCGGCTGCGTGCGCTTTCCGCTCCTTTGACGCCGCCGGTCAGTCGCGAAAACCCCCCACCGTGTCGGTTCCCCCACCCCGGTTGTTCGCGTACATGGCGCGCTCGACCATTACCGGCCTGGCGCCGTCCAGGGACTCCACCAGGATAGAGGCCCTGCCTTCAGGGATCTTCTCGGCCATCGAGAAGGTGGCGCGGGACCCGGCAGGTATCTCCGAGGTGAAGGAGATCGGGTTTCCTCCACCTTCAGGCAGGTAGGTGATTCTTACCCTGACCGCTCCCGGGTTCGGGTTGGCCACCAGCGTCCAGGTCTCGAAGCCCTTTTCGGTCTGCCCGTCGGGGAGATAAAAGCTCATGTGGGGGGAGTCCAGGCCGATCGATGCGTGGAAAGCCTCGCCCGAGCCGTTGTCGAAGTACATCGCGCGCTCGGCTATGAGGGGCCTGCTCCCGTGTACATGGGTGGAGACGTTGGTGTTCGCCGGGAGCCGGTCGTTGAGCCTTACCGTCTTGCGGGTGTTGGGCCCCATTGTGAATGTGGGGCCTTCCACCTGCCCGGACTGTGTCTGGTAGGTGAGGGTTACCTCGTTGGCGGTGTCTGAGGGGTTCTGGACGAGGACGTAGGTGGTGAAGCCCACGTCGTAGCCGCATGCCCCTTCAGCCAGGAAGTAGTCGGCCGCCGGGGTTGTGGCGCCTATCGAGCAGGAGCCCTCGCGACGAGAGTTGCGGTACATTGAGCGCTCCGCCACCACGGGATGGTTGGATGTTACCTCGATGGAGGCGTCTGCCTCCCTTCCCAGGTCCGCCTGCATAGAGTAGGTTGCCCGCGAGTTTGCCGGTACGGTCTTGTTGACCGCGACGGGTCCGTCCTCCGTCATGTAGGTGAGCTTGACCTCGGCTTCATCTCCGTTGGGGTTGAGAAGAAGCGTCCAGGTCTCGAACCCCCAGGCCGAGGAGCCTTCGGGCAGGTACCAGGTCTTGGAGGGCGCGGTGGCGCCTATGGAGTTGTGATAGCCGCTCTGCTCCGGGGAGCAGCCCTCCCCGGTCCAGAACATGGTGCGGTCCACCGCTATGGTCTTACCCTCCGGGCACTCCACCATGGTGGAGAAATCGACTATCCCTATGTCCGGTTGTGAGGATACCGTGGTCTGGGAAAGTGGTGGCAGGATCACAGTGCGGGTGAACAGTACGCCCTTACCGCTTGGGGCGGGGTTGGGGTCCATGTAGGTTAGACGCGCGTGAAGGGCCCGGTCGTTGGGGTTCGCGATCGAGATGTAGGTGGCGAAACCCCATGCGTTGGTGCCTTCCGCCAGGTACCAGGATGTTGGCGTCAATGGGTTTTCGGTGGTGAAGGTCAGGTCAGCCCCGTAGGCGGTTCCCAACGAGTTCGTCGCGTACGCCCTCACGTGGTAGTGGGTGCCGGGGGTGAGGCCTGTGAGCTCCGATGTGAACGCGCCGGTGCCCGTCCCGTCGGTGGTGTGGCTGCCGGCGACCGTCGGGTTGGGGTCGGTGCTCCAGCAGACACCCCGCGCTGTCACAGGGTCTCCCCCGCCGGAGGTGACGTTGCCGCCTGATGAGGCCGTCGTTGAGGTGATTTTGGTGGGGGTGGTGGTGGTGAGGGCTGGCAGGTTGGCATCTTTCGCGTAGTAGACCCGGTCGGTAGAGCCGTCGTTGCCGTACCACACCACGTTTGGGTTCCCGTCCGCGTCGAGCGCCATCTGGGGTGAGTAGTTGCCGGTCGTGGTGCCGGTGGACACCAGTTGCGGGGCCCAGCCGGACCCGGTGTTGTGGGCGTAGTAAACCTGCAAGGTATAGCCGTCGTAGCCGTACCACACCACGTTGGGGTTCCCGCCCGAGTCGAGCGCTATCTGCGGGTAAGCGCTACTGGTCACTGCGCCGGAGGATACCAGTTGGGCATTCCAGCCCGACCCGGTGTTGTGGGCGTAGTAAACCTGCAAGGTATAGCCGTCGTAGCCGTACCACACCACGTTGGGGTTCCCGCCCGAGTCGAGCGCTATCTGCGGGTAAGCGCTACTGGTCACTGCGCCGGAGGATACCAGTTGGGCATTCCAGCCCGACCCGGTGTTGTGGGCGTAGTAAACCTGCAAGGTATAGCCGTCGTAGCCGTACC
>CAZAIS010000086.1:0-8378 GCA_964485255.1 uncultured Acidimicrobiales bacterium
TAAGAACTAGGACTGAAAACAAGAACCGGTAAACGAGCGGGCCGCGTCTCACCCGAGGCGCGGCTCTTTTTCTACGGGCGTTATCCGGCCCTGCGGGGAGACGTGTGGTAGTGAAGCAGGAGGCCTCCCGTGATTAACGCGGCGCCTGCGACCAGGAGTTCCCAGAGGAATACCCCGTGATCCAGCCAGGGAATCCATAGGCGGCCCGGATCGAGTCTGTCGAAGTAGCTCATGGCCGCGTCCACCAGCTCACTCTCGTTTTCCTGGGAGTAGCTGAGAGTGGCCAGCGCGACCGGATCCCTGCGCGTTACGTCCGGCCGGATCTCGAGGAAGTACTCCTCCCTGACCTCGTGCCGGTCCACAATGAAGCCCGTCCTGGGCTCGACGGCTAGTAACGCGCACGTCTTCTTCGAGTACTTGACTGGAACGGATGCCTCGTCGCCGACGTCGAGCCGGGGGTCCGCCAGCAGTCTCTTCGCTTCGAGCCCCGTAATAGAATCACCGAGGCCGTAGAACGGGCTCTTGAGAAGCGGCCGCATCTCGCTTTCGAGTCTGTAAACGTACGTCTCCACCTTCAGTCGCGCCTTGGTAGCCGAGGTCTCCGAATCGACGCCTTTTTCCGGTTGCTTAATGGGCGCTTTCACGGTCACGAACACCGCCGGCGCAGCGGAGCCGGTCTCGTCGTCCCACATTCGGTAGGTTGTCCTGCCCGCTCGCATCGGGAAAAGAATACTGTAACCGCAACGCTCCTCGTATCCCCGGAGGTCCCCTGCGGATGCGGGCGCTTCGGTGTTCCGGGAGGTCTCGCGATCGAGCGCATACGTCGACTCCGTGCGCCTGCGGACAATGCCTTCTACTCCTTCGAGGGCGGCTTCCTGACCGATTATCGCCACCTTGGAGGTGCTGAGCTTACCGTTTCCCTTGTCACCGATCTCCATTGACACCCCGAGGCGTTTCTCACCGCCCCGGGAAAAGCGCTCGTGCGTACGGGGGTCGATGAAAAACAACAGTTCCCCTTCGAGCCTGTTGGTGACGTTGATGTCGCAAGGGACCTTTCGCAGCCGGGGGCCGACCGCAAAGCGCCAGACCGGGTACAGGAGGACCAGCGCCGCGCCGAGTGCGACGAACAGTATCGAAACGGCATTGAGAAAACGTCTCATTCCAATCTCTACTCCATGTGATTCCAGTCCCGCCCTTCAGGGACGTTCCGGCCGGAGGGAGGTCGATGGCGACAGGAAGACGGTTAATCCCGGTGGGACCCGCTCGATTCGAGCGGGTCACGCCGAGCTCACCGCCTCACGCTAGCCCCACTTGTACGCCACGCCGAACCCGCCCCTCGGGTAGGACCACGATATGGCGTCCAGCGGGCAGATGAACCGGCAAGTCCCGCACTCCAGGCACCCCTCGTAGTTGAAGACGAGCTCGCCCGGGACATCGTTCCAGGTGTAGTTCTGCGCCGGGCACGTGGTGAGGCAGGGCTTGAGCCCGCAGTCGCCGCAGAGCTCTTTCCTGACGGTTATGTGCGCCTCTTTGTCGATGACGAAGTTGACAGTCGCCAGCTTGTCGTCGATATCGCCCTTTCGTCCGGACATCAGGCCTCCCTTCTCGTCTTGCGCGTATTCAACCACGACACGAGCCGGGACAACCACTTGACCAGAAAGCCTGCGGGCGCCCGGAGGAACCCGGGGAGGTAAGGCTCGATCATTCCCGCGAAGACCTTTTCGAGCACGGGGTAAGGCTTCGGTTCGAGAAAATTGACTTCTTCCAGGATCGTGTCTTCCATAAGGTCGAACAGGTCTTCCGTGAACGCGTTCATGTGCTTCCTGGCCGATTTCGCCATGAAACCGCTGAAGCTCCTCGCGTTGCGGAGCATTCTCGGAAGGCCGGTCTCAAAGAGCAGGTCTCGGTAGCAGGACAGCGCTTCCGAGTCGAAGCGGCCCATGCGCTTCGCCGCCGCGACCGCCTCGGCGGCCTTCAGCCCGGACAGCATTCCCGTGGGCACCCCGATCCACATGGCGCTGTTGAAGCCCCCTGCTTCCCCGCAGAGCAGGACCCCCCCTGAGTACAGGTTGTCTGTCTTGATGCGTCCGCCGCCCGCGAGTACGTGGGCCTCGTACTCACGGAGCCTGGAGCCGCGTACCAGGGGCTCGACGTAAGGGTGGGCCTTGAAGTCCTCGAGTCGCTCCCGGAGGTTGACCGCGCCGGCCTTCAGCGCGTCTACCGGCGCGAACAGGCAGATGGACACACTGTCGTTGTTGGTGTAAATGGTAAAAAGGCCGCCCACGTCGGCGACGGGGTATCCCCAGCCGTCCTTCACGCTGCCTTCCCCCGGTCGCAGCCCGAACCTTTCCTCGATAATCTCCGGAGGCAGGCCGAGCACCTCTTTAACGCCAAGCATGTAACTCGAGGTGTCGTCGTGGTACAGCCCGGATTCCCGGGAGACGATAGAGTGGATGCCGTCCGCCCCCACGACCACGTCCGCCGGCAGCTCGTCCTCACCAACTCTTATCCCTGCCACCCGGCCGTTCTCCATGAGCAGCCCCGTGACTAGCATGCCGCGCACGACCTCGGCGCCCGCCTCCTCGGCCTTGTCCAGGAACCAGGCGTCGAACTTGCTCCGGTAGGCGGTGAACATGGTCGGGTTCTCGTAGTACTTGCTCATCCTCGCGTGTAACTCCATGTAGTCATTCTCGCGCAACCCGATGAAGCCGGTGTCGTCCACCCGCCTTTCCAGGGGAGCCTCCTCGCGGTACGCGGGTACGATGCGCTCGAGGACGTCCCCGAAGAGCACGAATGAAGCCACGTTCTTGGCGCCGGCGTACGTCCCCCTCTCCACCAGGACGGTCCGGACGCCCAGGCGCGCGAGGCCTATGGCGCAGGCCGACCCGGCCGGGCCGCCGCCGACCACCACGCAATCAACCTTTTCCATTCCGTCTCCTTTCGGTTTTCCGGTGTCAGGCCGGGGTCCACGTGCGGGCTCGGCCGACCTCCTTGCCGGGTTCGTCCCTCATTGAGGCGACGCCTGCCATGGCCGGTGAAAGCGGCATCACGGGCAAAGCGATCGCCGAAGACGGCCTCATCGCACCTCCTTCGATGAAGCGCGATTCTCCGGGCGGCGCGTCATCCACCGCGAAGCGCCCGGCGCTAGAGGAGCTTTTTCGTGCCCCCACCCACGCGCTCGTAGGCGAAGTCGAAGAGCGTCTCTCCGGTCAGGAAACGGTCGAGGTCCTCGCCGTTGTAGAGCTTCATGACGATCTGGCGCACCTTGTTGGTGATGAGGTCCAGCAGCGCCTTGTTGACCGGCCGGTCGTAGAGGTCACCGAAGTCGAGCGGCACTCCGATGAGGCACTTCGCGCGCTTGTACATGACCGAGGAGTACCCGTTGCCGGCGTCCGGGAGCCTGGTTATCTTCTCGACCCAGGGGGCGGGGAGCGTCGGCAGCCTCCGCTCGGCGAGCCCTACGACGGCGCAGGGTATAACCGGAACGCGTGCCTGCAGGGCCAGGCGGGCGAAGCCGGTCTTGAACCTCTTGATCCTGTCAACCTTCGCGGGGTCCATGATGGTTTCGCCGCCCTCGGGAAATATCCCGACGAGCTCCCCGTCCCCAAGCAGTTCGAGCCCACGGTCGAGCTGGGCCGCCGCGTCCTTTCCGCCCGTCAGCGTTATCGGGAAAGCGCCGGTCCACTCGTGCAACTGGGCGTAGCCTGGCACCTTCCAGGACCACGACGCCGCACCGAAGTTGATGTACCGGTTGCGCACGGCGTAGGCGAGTATCAGGGGATCGAGGCTCGCGCGGTGGTTGCATACTACTATCGCCGGGCCGTTGTCGGGGACGTTGTCCTGGCCCTCGATCTTCAGGCGCAGCCGCATCTTGATCATTGGGCCCACGAAGAACCGCAGCGTCTCGTAGAAGAGCATCTGATTGGCGTCCATCGGTACCACTCCCCCAATGCAAGTAAAGAGTGAGATACATTATAGCGGAAGAATGCATATTAATAACCGGCTTGAAATGCGTTAATGAGGTTGAGTAAAGACTCCGTCTATCGGGGAAAGGGCTTTCATCCACCCCCGCCCGGCGGGTCGCGACAACGAGGAAAGACGATGGACTGTCCCGATTGCGGCGCACAGAACGAGGAGGGGGCCCGGTACTGCGGCCTGTGCCTGCGGAAGTTCGGTCCGCCCGAGACTTCACCGGGCGGCGCCGGGGCTCCAGGGGTTCTGCCGCCTGGCGAGGTCGCCTCGAGCGGCGCCGGGGGGGAGCAGGTGCCTGAAGGGGGCCGTCTCGCGGGGATCGTGCCGGGGCCGGTCGGCACCGCCCCCGCCGCCAGGCCCGTGCTGGAAGTGGCGTCCGTCGAGATTCCGGTAAGCCCGGGAGCGAAAGTAGACGCCGAGATACCGGGCATAATGGGGCAGGGGGCCGAAGAAGGCGATCCGCGAGGGCCTTCCGGTCGGGTAGAGGCCACCGGGGACCCGACGGGGGAAGCTTCGCGTGAAGGGCGGGCACTGGACGGGGAGCCCGGCGGGAAAGAGCCCGGGGGGGCCGCGGAGGAGAACGGGGGCGTTCAAGCCGGACCGCCCCCCGGCGCCGTCAGCGCGAAGGCTCGGAAACGGCGAAACGTCCGGGGGTGGGTCGTCATCGGAATGGCGGCCGCCGCCGTGGTGATAGTGGTCTGGCTTGTGGTGGGCTTCGCGACCTGCGGGAAGAACTACAGGAGCCAGATGGGCGCGATGTCCTTCAGGTACCCCTCCGGCTGGACCCGGCTGGACCCGGCGGAGACCGTGAAGATCGGGGGCATTGACGTGGCCGCGCTCGCCCAGTACGGGGAGGTTGCATTACGGGTCGGCTCGGCGGAGGACCCCGCCTACGTGCTCACTATCTCGAGTTTACCGAACAACTTCAAGGGGACCTGGAGCGGAGTCAAGACTAAGTATGAATCGAACTTCGAGAGCATGCTGGCGAGGGTGTAGAAGGGTCTGACCGGAGGAGGCACCGGCGGCTTTAAGCACTCGAAGCCCGTCTTCAGGAACATCAAGGTGGGGGAGGACCCGGCCTACAGCATGAGAGCCGACTTCAGCGGACCCGGCGAAAACGGCTTCGAGGTGGAGAATATTCTTCTTATTCACGAGGAGAACACTTACGAGATGACATTCTTCGCGCGACGGCCGGGGCGCACGTCGGACGTCAAGGGAAGGTCTTGGAATCCACCGTTTTCGAGACGACGAAGCCCGTGACTGAATAGGAGGGTTCCCGGCCTGGTTCATCGGGACTTCGCCCCCGGCGACATGGCGGCCGCTTAATGGAGCTTCCGGCCCGTTAACACGACGGCCGCACAGCGCGACTTCCGATACTTTCCGCTCGGGACCGGCTTCGGCCTTGCCTGGCACTCACCCCGGCATCCGCTTCCGGCCGCGCCCGCGCGGGCCTGACCATACGGTGATCGCCAGCATCTACAGGCTGATCCTTCCGGCCGCGCCCTTGCGGGTCTGACCCTGCGCGCAACAAAAACGCGCCATTTCCGGGTTTGACCCTTTATGCAATATTATTAGACGGTCGCCTATCGCGTGGAGGTCGAAGTGACACTCGAAATACAAGAATCGAAGACGAAGACGCGCATCGCGCAGGGCGCCGTGCTGGCGGGCGCGGCGGGCGCCGGTTACCTGGCGGCGAAAGTCCATTCCGTGCTGTCGGGCCTGTCCGAGCCGAAGGACCCGTTCGCGTGGAAGCCCGACCGCGGCCGTACCGTGCTCCTCAAGGGGGCGAACGTCGTGGACGTCAGGCGCGGCCAGGTGCTCAAGGAGCGCGGCCTGGTCTTCAGCGACGGGCAGATAACCGACGTGGTCGCGACGCGCGACCTCGAAAAGGTCACCGCCGACAGGACTTTCGACTGCCGGGGCCGCTTCATCGTACCGGGGCTCATCAACTGCCACGCGCACGCCCTGATGCCCGGCGTGGGGCTTGCCGGCCTGCCGGTTATCCTCTCGATGAAGCGGCAGGCCGTCCGTAACATGGAAGAGGCCGCCATCCACGGCGTCACCACCGTGAGGGACGCCTCGGGCATCGCCGGCGTGCTCGACATGATCGCCGAGGGCATCGAGCGCCTGGAGATACTGGGACCCAGGGTCGTGGGCTGCGGCCCGTCGCTCAAGCCCCGGGGGGGCTACCCCGAGTTCACCCGGAAGCTCCCCGGCTTCATCGCCGAGAAGTGGGGGGACGCTTCCCTTTACGTCAGCTCGCCCGAATCGGGGCGTGAGGCGGTCCGGCGCGCGGTGGGCCAGGGCGCCCGCTTTATCAAGCTGTTCCTCGACGACCGCTCCCTGTTCTACGGGAACGCCCCGCTTCCCGTCATCGACGACGAGTCGATGAAGGCGATCCTGGAGGAGGCCCACCGCCTCGGCAGGCGCGTGGCCGCGCACCAGACGCAACTGGAGGGTTTCAGGCGCGCGGTGCGGTTGGGCATCGATGACTTCGAGCACCTGCCGGTCGACGGCGACCTGACCGGCTCCGACGTGAAGTCCTTCATGAAGGGCGATCACCACGTCACCCCGACCGCGTCGGTCAGCATGAACCTGGGTGTCGCGCGCGAGGACCACCCGCTGCGGGGCGACGAGATGGTGGAGGCGATGCGCTCGGAGCGCGAGAGGGTGGTGCGCGAGGTTCAGCCCGTTTTCGCGGAGGACGCGGTGATCCGCTCGAACGCCAGGCTGACCGCTATGTACTATAGCGGGAAGGCGGCCGAGGGAATGCGCGCCAGGACCATGTCCGACCCCGAGCTGATGCTCGAGTCTTTCGGGAAGAGAAACCCCAACGTCCGCGTGATGTACGAGGCCGGCGCCACCATCTGCTGCGGAAACGACGGCGGCACCCCGCTCTGCTGGCCGGGCACGCTCGCAGTCGAGATGAGGGTGCTCGATTACCTGGGGATGCCGGCGATCGACATACTCAGGGGGGCGACCATCAACGCATCGAGTCTGCTGGACATGGAGGGCGAGCTGGGGACCCTCGAGCCCGGGAAGCTCGCGGACCTGGTCGTGCTTTCCGCGGACCCGACCAAGGACATCAGGAACGTGGAGCACGTGGAAGCCGTGTTCCGCTCGGGCGTGCTGCTGAGCCACGGGCCGGGTTTTTCGATCGGGAGCGGATCTCCGGCCGGGCGAGATTGACCGCGCCCGGGCGGGTGGAAGCGTAGGATCGCGACAAGGGAGGAAAGATGGCGTGTGAATGCGCGGAGTGCACCGAGTTCAACGGCCCCAACCCGAGGATAATGGGATTGCGCTTCCTCATCATCGGCGTGCAGTTCCTCGTCGCAATAGTGGGCCTTGTCAAGGAGAGGTCCTGGAAGGCGCTGTCCGTATTCCTGGGCGCTCTAGCCTTTTTCGCGACAATCCCCCGCAAGCTGATCTGCTGCCGCTGCGAGGGCTACGGCACGAACTGCTACCCCCTCTATCTCGGCAAGATCACCTCGATGTACCTGCCGAAGGTCGAGGGCAAAGAGATCAGCGAGCTAGGGGTGGGGTTGGAGCTGATTGCCCTCTCGACCATATCGAACGCGCCCGCGGTCGGCCTGCGCGGCAACAAGAAGCTCCTGGCCTTCTACCTGCTGCTCTCGACGCTCACGGTAGTCCTCCATTTCTCGCACGCCTGCAGGCACTGCGCTCTGTACGCCACCGATTGGCGCAAGGACTGCCCATCGGCGAAGACCGCCAGGCTCTTCTTCGGCGCCGGCCGCGACGTAGCCCTCTAAGGGTCAAACCCGAAATTGGCGCGTTTTTGTTGCGTTTGGGGTCAGGCCTGCCTTGCCGCCCCGTTGTGGGGCCGCGTCGCGGTCAGGCGGTGCGTTTGGGGTCAAACCCGAAATTGGTTCGTTATTGTTGCGTTTGGGGTCAGGCCGGCCAGCCGGCTCGGTTGGGAGGCAACACCGCGGTCAGGCGGTAGGCGCGGCGGGCGCGGATGAGGCTTCCGGTTTGCTCCCCTCCTGCTCGGCCTTCAGCCGGGTCGAGTCTTTCGTGGCAAGCACGAAGAAGACGCCGAGGCCGGCGAGCGGAACGTAGTACATGAAGAAGCGCCACACGAGGGTGACCGCGCCGACCATGTTCCGGGCGATGAAGACGCTGAACACCCCGGCGAAGGCCGCCTCGGCCACCCCGCTTTCCCCCGGGACTGGAGTGAAAGGCAGCACGCTCGAAACGATGACCTGCGCGAGCAGCGCTTTCCAGAAGAACTGCGGGTACCCCAGCCCCCGCATTATCCAGGAGGCCACGAACGCTTCTGAGAACCAGTAGAAGAAAGTCAGCGCCACGATCGAGACCAACATCGTCTTCTTCGCCTTGAGCAACTGGCGCAGGCTTGCCGTGAAGTCCACGGTTGCCTTCTCCACCTT
>CAZAIS010000087.1:0-8305 GCA_964485255.1 uncultured Acidimicrobiales bacterium
CGCCATGGCCCTTCGCTGGAGATGCACCGCGCGAACCTGCGGAAGAGGACCGGTCGGCGGTGAGGCACGTACACGGCCTCGTACAACTCTCCCCACGAGTCGCCCGTAACGGGCTCCCCCAGTTCGTATCCCTCGATTCCAAATACTCCGTCAGTTTCTTTCATGCTTGTTCTGCTTTATCATAAAGCAATACAACCACATGTTGCAAACCCTTTTCCCGCGCGGACACGAATTCTCGGGGGCCCGGGGCGGCCGGGCTACAGGAGCGCGGCCGGGCGCGTCGAAAACCCCCTGGGAGCAGTATCGATACCGGAGGTAAGCCATGCTTGTGTGCCCGCACTGCGGACTCGAGATGGACATGACCGAAATCGGCGAGATGTGCACGAACTGTGGGGTGCAGGTTCCCCTGGATACTGAAACGCGGAACGGGCCGGGGGAGGGCGGCTGTGTAATCGCCGGGCATTCTCACGGACCTGCTCGCCAGGACATCGAAGGGAAGAACGAACCGGGGGAGGGCGCCGGTGGCGGCTAGACGGTCAGACCCGGCCGGGGCTCCGGGCGCTTTTACGGGCTGCGGGCGGCGCTTAGATGCCGTTCACGGGCACGTCCTGCTGCTGGTGGCTGAAGCACTCCGTTGAGAGGTAGCGGTCGCCCCTGTCGGGGAATATCACCACGATGGTCCCCCGCTCCATGGTGGTTGCCTGGTGAACGGCTTCGCACATGGCGGCGCCGCTGGATATCCCGACGAAAAGCCCCTCTTCGCTTACCAGGGCGCGCGACATGGTGAACGCGGAGCGGTCGTCGACCTTGAGCTTCTCGTCGAGCACCGAGACGTCGAGAATCGGCGGCATGTAATCGGAGAGGTTGCGCAGCCCCTGGATGCGCGAGCCTTGAAACGGCTCGACGCCCACCACTTTCATCCCCTTGTCGCGCTCGCGGAGTTTGCGCGAGACTCCCATGAGGGTGCCGCCCGTTCCTATTCCGGCCACCAGCACGTCCACGCTGTCGGTCTGGTCCAGTATCTCACGGCCGGTCCCCTCGTAGTGCGCCCTGACATTGTCGGGGTTCGCGAACTGGTCCGGCATGTAATACCTCGGGTCCCCGGCCATCATCCTGCCGAGCTCGATGGCGCCGTTCATCCCCTCTTCGCCGGGCGTAAGGACCAGCTCGGCTCCGAACGCCTTGAGCGCCTGCTGTCTCTCCACGCTCATCGTCTGCGGCATGATTATCTTCACCGGATAGCCCTTGACAGAGGCGACCATGGCAAGACCGATGCCTGTATTGCCGCTGGTGGGCTCGAGAATTGTCATGCCGCCCTTGAGTTCGCCCCTGGACTCGGCCCCCTCGATCATGTAGAGCGCGATGCGGTCCTTGACCGAGCTGCAGGGGTTGAACCCCTCGAGCTTGGCCAGTATCCTCACTCCCGGATTCTTGTTGAGCCGCTTGATCTCTACAATCGGCGTCCGGCCGATCAAGCCGATGACTCCGCTCGCGGCAGCGTCCCTCATTCGGGCAACCTCCTTGCAATGTGCGGCAATTATACATCATGCAAAACAGGGTACCCGCACGCGATTGCGCGTCGGGCGGAGCCGGCGATTCGTTGCGCTGCCGGTCAAACCCGTAATTGAGGCGTCAGGGCCATGTTCCCGACCCGGACGATGCGACGCCCTTCTGACACGTTTGACCCGGCGTGTGAAATGAAAGTCAGGCCTCTTTGCGCGGCTTGCCTGCCGCCCGTCGAGGCCTGACCCTTATTGCAACAAAAACGCGCCAAAACCGGGTTTGACCCTTTGTGCGTCCGACTTAACAAATTAGACCTGACCCCGAAAGGTTAAGCGGGTGTGATATATTTTTTCTTTCAGGGGTTGTTTCAGGGGAGGAAGCATGGCTGATGCGAGTAAGGCGGGGCTGACGGATTCAATAGTCGTGAACGCCGGCGTGGACACCATCATGAAGGCGTTGCTCGACTTCGAGTCCTACCCCGACTGGATGTCCGGGGTTGAGGAGATCGAGGTCGTCAAGCGCGACAAAAAGAAGCGCGGAACGCGGGTTCGTTACGTAATCGACGCGGTGGTGACGAAGCCTGATTATATCCTCAGCTACGCGTACAAGGAGAACCGCATAGACATCGGTTACGTCGAAGGCGACCTGAACGACTGCAACTCCTGGTACGTGTTCGAGCCGCTGGATGACGACCGAACGGAGGTCACCTACCACTACGAGGTATCCTACTCGATCCCCAGGGCGCTCATGAACCCGTTGACGAAGAGGCTGTTGAAGACGGTCGACAAGCGCGTGATGAACTCCGCGCTCAAGGACCTAAAGAAGCGCGCCGAATCGCTCTAGAGACCAAGGTTGCCGATACATGCTCCCGGATAACGCCGAAACCGCCGTGCTCGCGTGCGGGGACTACACCCTCGAGGCGGTGGAAGCCGGG
This sequence comes from uncultured Acidimicrobiales bacterium, assembly GCA_964485255.1. Classification (GTDB taxonomy): domain Bacteria; phylum Actinomycetota; class Geothermincolia; order Fen-727; family Anoxymicrobiaceae; genus CAZEJS01. The sequence continues at coordinate 2,438 of CAZAIS010000087.1, forward strand.
GTGTCGAAGGCCTTCCGTCTGCTGGGCGGCCCGTCGGCGTTCGTGAACGAGGGCGAGTCCGTCTTCGTCAAGGTGAACGCCGTCGTACCCCTGGACCCCGACCGTTGCGCCACCACGCACCCCGAGGTCACTCGCGCGGTCGTTCGCGAACTGCAGACGGTGACGGACAGGATCGTTATCGGCGACTCGCCCGGCGGTCCGTTCAACCGGAGCACGCTCAAGCGGTTGTACGAGCGTACCGGCCTGGCGGCCGTGGCCGCCGAGACCGGCGCCGAGCTCAATTTTGACGTCGAGGAGGTCGAGGCGGCCGTGCCCGACGGCAGGTGCGTGAAACGTCTCGTGCTCAGCAGGCCCCAGGTGGAGGCCGACCGCCTGGTATCCATAGGGAAGCTCAAGACCCACGTCTTCATGGGGCTCACCTGCTCTATCAAGAACATGTACGGAGCGGTCCCCGGCATGCAGAAATTCGCGTACCACTCCCGCTTCCGCGTCGAGGAGGACTTCGCGCACCTGCTGGTGGACGTGGCGCTGGCGGCGGGGGCCGACCTCCACGTGGTTGACGCCGTCTGGGGCATGGAAGGGAACGGGTCGGTGTGGGGCACCCCCAGGTGGATGGGAATGATAGCGGCGGGGCGCGATCCCTTCGCCCTCGATTGCCTGATGGGGGATCTCCTCGGGCTCCGCCCCGGCTTCAACCAGCCCCTGGCCGCCGCCGTTGAACGCGGCCTCTTCCACGGCGACGCGGCGCGGATAAAAGTATTGGGAGACGACCCCGAGCGCCTCCGCGTCCGGAACCTGCGGCTCCCCACCAAGAAGAGCGCCATCACCTGGCTGCCCGGTCCCCTGATGCGCGCGTACAGCTCCCTGATGCTCGTAAGGCCCTACCCGAACCCGGACAGGTGCACCGGCTGCGGCAAGTGCGCGGGCATCTGCCCCGTGCAGGCCGTAACCGTCAGGGAAGGGACCGCGGTCGTTGACGCGTCAGCGTGTATCAGGTGTTACTGCTGCTACGAGCTTTGCGAATATGACGGGATCGATCTGCGCAGGCCGGTCCTCGACGCCGTGCGGCGGCGTGTCAGTCCACGCCGATCATGACGTTCGTGGCCTTTACGACCGCGTAGACTTCCTTGCCCGGCTCGAGGCCCAGGCTCTCGGCCGACGCTTTCGTAATGACCGACACTATCTCCTGTCCACCGGACAGCTCCACGATCACCTCGGAGTTCACAACCCCGTGGTTTACGCTCTTGACCTTGCCCTTCATCGTGTTCCGCGCGCTCAATCTCACGGCATCCACCTCCATGTCATGTGAACCGGTCCGCCGGTTCCATTATAGTCAAGGGACTATTTTCTCGGGCGGGGGCGGATTCCTCCGGTTGCCGCGTGGATTACCTATGCCAGGCAAGGTTGTCAGTAGAGAAGGGGACCGTTAAGCCCCCTTCTCGCACCGACGAAAGTGAGGGGGGACCTCACTTGAACTTGACTCTTCTACCAGCTCGAATAACCCTTCGAGCAGCTTCCTTCGATCCTGTTATTCCAGTACACGGCCCTCTCGACCGCGACCGGCGTGGTGGAGTCGACCTGGGCCGAGACCTGGATGTTGGCCCCGACGTCGGCAAACTCGTTGATGGATACCCTCTGGCCCGCGGCGACGTTCAGTGGAGCCCTCTCCACGGGGCCCTGGCCGGTCAGGTAGGTTACGTAAACTGTCGCGTCGGCCGGACCCGGGTTCTGTATGAGTATCCAGCTCTCGAACCCGCCGTCGGTCGCGCCCTCCGCGAGAAGCGTCCGCAGCCTGGGGCTGGTGACTCCGTTCTCACAGGTGCCGCCCAGCCTCCCGTTGAAATATACCGACCTCTCGGCTATGACCGGCCGGTCCGACGTAACCTTCGTTGATACCTGCGCGTTCTCGGGCAGGACGTCCGCCACGTTTATGGTCTTCCTGGAGTTTGCCGGTATGTCCACGACGGGGCCGGCCTTCTCGCCGGTGGCGTCCATGTAAGTCACGGTCGCCTTCGCGGCGGCGTCGCCCGGATTCTGCAGCAGGACCCAGGTCTCGAAGCCTCCCGCCGTGCAGCCCTCGGCCATGTACCAGGTCGTGCCTGCGCCGGTGACGCCGATAGCGTCGTGTCCGGCCTTCCTGCCGCCCCAGTACATCGCTCGCTCGGCGATCACCGGGACGTCGGCCGACACGCGGGTCGACACCTGCCAGTCCCCGGGAAGGGTGTCGGCCACGTTGACGGTGGTCCTCGAGTGTGGGGCCATGTTCATGGTGGGCCCCGCCACGGGACCCGAGGCGTTCATGTATGTCACCTTGACTATCGCGGCTTCGTCGCCCGGGTTCTGAACGAGGACCCACGTCTCGAAGCCTCCACCGGTCGAGCCCTCCGCCAGGTACCAGTCCTCGGCGGCGTTATTGACGCCGGCCGCGCAATGGCCGCCGGCCTTTCCGCTCCAGTACATGGCGCGCTCGACCACTATTGAGTCACCCTCGTGGCCTTCCACCGTCGCGGACACGCTCTTACCGTCGCCGACGGTATCGTTCGCCTTCACCGTTGTCCGGGACTTCGGGTCCACGAACACCGTCTGCGTCTTGTTGTCCTCGCCCTGCACCATGTAGGTTATCTCGACCTCGGTCTTCCAGGGGTTGGGGTTGCCGATGCAGATCCACTCCTCGAACCCGCCGCCCGTGTAGCCTTCGGCCAGGTACCACGTGCTGGGTACGTTATTCGGGCTGACCTTTCCGCAGACTATAAGCCTGTCGGCCGGCACGCTCGCCCCGGCCGGACCGGGGTCTCCGTTCGGGCTCGGGTTCACCCGCAGGGCGCGTGTGTCCCTGACCCAGTCACTCTTGTTCACGTCCTTGCTGGAGGTCTGCGGCCTCACCATCTTGAGGTTCGCCGTGGTCGCCGACGCCTTCAAGTCCTTGCCGTCCTCGTTCCAGGCGATAAGCATGGGGTTGCCGTCCGGGTAGGTCTTTGTAACCTCGTCCATCGAGAAATCCGCCGTGTAGCCGTCGGCCGCGATCGCCGTTACGTCCTTGGCACCTTCCAGGAGCCCCACCACGTTCTGGAGGAAGTAGGGCAGGGGCATTCCCACGAACTTCGTGCTCCCGGTCGTCCCGTACGTGTTCAACCACTTGTAGGTTCCGGTATGGCTCCTGATCGACTTGAGCTGGTCGATGGTGAACGTGCGCCGGTTCTGGATATTGCCGTAAACGACCACCTGGCCCACGGGAGTCTTGTCCGTCACGGCGCTCGGAATCCCGGGCGACGTCGGCTGGACCTCGATGGCGCGCACCCTCTGCACCGCCCTGTTCCAGTTCTCAGTGCCCACCCCGTGCGGGCCGATTTTTTTCTGGGGAACGACGAGGCGGAACGGGCCCTCGGTATCATCGATATCCTCGTAAGGACCACCTTTCTTGTCCACGGCACCCCTCTTCCAGGCAAGCAGGGTGTGGAGCCCGTCGGGGTTCGTCATCCTGACTTCAGCGAGGGTAAGGGTCGTAGAGTATCCGTCGTCCGCGATGACCTTGATGCCCGTCGTGCCGTCCTTCAGCCCGATTTCCGTGTCAAGAAGGTAGGAAAGCGGCACGCCGAACCATTCCTGCTCGAAGTAGGTGTAAGGGGGCTGGGCCTTCAGGCAAGTGTAATTGCCGCCGTCATAGGGCATGCTCTTCAGGTCGGGCCCCAGGAACGTGCGGTAGTTTGGCGTCGCTCCGGTCGCGGCGTCCACCGCCCGGTCCGGCGCGGCCGGCCGGGCCGGCGCGACACCCAGGCTGAGGGGCACCGCCGCGATCGCGAGCACCGCCGACAGCAATACGCTTACGAGCCTTCTGTTCTTCATTTCTTCCTCCATCTCAAAGCGTAGAAAGACGCCGTGGCCGCCAGCCCACATCCCCCAGTGTCTCGCGACGAAGGCTCCGGTGTGACAGGCTTCTCCATCGCTGGAGAAAGCCCGGGTGCCCTTTCCCGTGCCCACAGAGGCCTCCACCTCCACAGTGACACGCGATCCGGCGACCACGCCACGTCTCTGCTTCCACCACTGGCTCGAATGCCCCACGGCATGCCCGGGGCCTTCAGGAAGGGCTGCTTGGAAAGGAACCGCCTTCCAACTGTGGAAAGGCAGCCCGCAAAAAAAGGCACCCTCCGGAAGGGTGCCTTTGATCAGCTTGTCTCTTTGAGGTCTTCCTTTCCAAGCACGGGAGGCGGGGCCGTTTCCAGCTCAACCCTGACGTCAGGTCGCCTTAGCTCTACACCTTAGGCCAACCTGCTCGGAAAACCCTTCCGAATGGAGAATCTAGCATTAGACAGCGGTCCAGTCAAGCTCCCTTTTCAGTCAATCGGTGAAAGCACGGAGCGCCGGCGCGTCGACGCATGCGGGGGGCCGAGCCGTCGCCGATCCGCCGGTAAAAGAAACAGGGGGCCGAAGCCGGCCCCCCGCTTCATCAGGCCTCCCGGCGCGAGTTCACCACGTGGGGTATCCGTGAGAGCAACTGCCGTCCGCGTCGCGGCCGGCCCAGTACATGGCCCTCTCAACTACGATTGGGGTGCTTGCGTTGACGTCCGCCGACACCTGCCAGTCCGATCCGACGTCCTCCAGTTCGTTTATGCTCACGCGCGTTCCGGCGGGCAGCTCCAGCACGGCCCGCTCTTTCGCCCCCGTAGCGGTCAAGTAGGTTATGTAGACATCCGCGTCGGACGGTCCCGGGTTCTGCAACAGGACCCACGTCTCGAAGCCTCCCGCTGTCGACCCTTCGGCGAGCAGGGACCTGAACTTCGGGCTGTCGACGGCCGTCTCGGCGTGTCCTCCCGCCCGGTTGCTCCAGTAGACCGCCCTCTCTGCGACCACGGGCCTGTCGGACGTTATCGCGGTGGATACCTGCCAATCGCCCGGAAGCGTAGTGGCCACGTTCACGGTGGTGCGCGAATGCGCCGGCATGTTCAACACCGGCCCGGTCTTCGCTCCGCCCGCGTTCATGTACGTCAGGTCCACTTTTGCGGCCTCGTCACCGGGGTTCTGGACGAGTATCCACGTCTCGAACGGGCCTCCCGTCGAGCCCTCGGCCAGGTACCACTCGGTGCCCGTGCCGCTCAACCCCACGGCGCACGTCCCCGCCGTACGGTTGTTCCAGTACATGGACCGCTCGGCGACGATCGGCTGATCGGCCGTGACCCTGGTCGAAACCTGCACGTCGTTGGGCAGCGTGCCGGCCACGTTGACCGTCTTGCGGGACCTGGGCGGAAGGCTCACCGCCGGACCCGCGACCGCCCCTCCGGCGTTCATGTAGGTGACGTTCGCCGTGGCGGCGGCATCGCCCGGGTTCTGCAACAGGATCCATGTCTCGAAGGCGTTCTCCGTGCATCCCTCGGCGAGATACCACTCGGTCGAGAGATCGCTGACCGCCGCGGCGCAGTGTCCGCCCCTGCGGCCGTTCCAGTACATCGCCCTCTCGACAATAATCGAGTCTCCGTGGTACCCCTCGACCATCGCCGAAACGTTCTTGTCGGGACCGATCGCCTCGTTGACGTTTATGGTCGTCCGCGACCGAGGCTGCATCGTGAACTCGCTCTCCTGGTTTTCCTGCCCCTCGATCATGTAGGTGACGATGACCTTTGTTTCCCAGCTATTGGGGTTTCCGACGCAGATGTACTCCTCGAACCCGCCGCCCGTGTACCCCTCGGCGAGATACCAGAAATCAGGGACGTTCCTCGGGTCCTGTCCGCAGACGAGGATACGGTCCGTGGGGACCCTTGCGGGATCGGGCGCGAGCGCGGCGGCCAGCGGCTTGACCTGGACCACCCTCACGTTCCTGATCCAGAACTCCCTGTTCCCGTCCTTGGGATCGTGCTGCGGCACGATCGTCATGAT
>CAZAIS010000088.1:0-8291 GCA_964485255.1 uncultured Acidimicrobiales bacterium
CCCGGCGAGCCGTCCTGGGACAGCCCCTGGGGACCGGGCAGGCCGGGGTGGCACATCGAGTGCTCGACCATGTCGATGAAGTATCTCGGAGAAGGCTTCGACATACACGGCGGCGGGCTGGACCTCGTATTTCCCCATCACGAGAACGAGATCGCGCAGGCCGAGGCCTGTTCCGGGAAGCCGTTCGTGCGCTACTGGCTCCACAGCGGCATGCTCAACGTCGACCTGGAGAAGATGTCCAAGTCCCTCGGTAACATCAGGTCCCTGCGCGACGTGCTCCAGGAGCAGGAAGCGCAGACAGTGCGCATGCTGATGCTCGGTACGCATTACAGGAGCCCCCTGAACTTCTCCGACGAGAGCCTGCGCGACGCGCGGGCCTCCCTGGAGCGGATAAGCAACTGCCGGTTCAACCTGGCCGACCACATCGCCAGGATGAAGGAATGGGGGGGCGGCATGGTGCGCACGGACGAGGAGACCACCCTCGTCCACACGCTCAATGACCACCATGAGCAGTTCCTCGCTTACATGGACGACGATTTCAACTCCGCCGCGGCGCTGGGCGTCCTGTTCGAAGTCGTGCGCGAAATCAACACGCACTGCGCCCGCGCTCTCCAGATGAAGACCCCCTGCGCCAAGCTGGTGCTTCTGGAGGCGCAGAGGATACTGGAGGAGATGTGTGAGGCCCTGGGTCTCTTCCGGCAGCCGCCCGCCCGGGAGGAAGAGCCGGATGGGGATTCGGGCCCGGTCCGGCCTGCCGGGGAACCGGAGACGGGCAGGCCCGGCATGGAGGAGCTCATCGAGCTCCTGCTACAGGTGAGGCAGGCCGCGCGAGAGACGAAGAACTTCGATCTCTCCGACCGGATACGCGACGGCCTGGCCGACATGGGAGTGAAAGTCGAGGACGTTCGGGGAGGCTATCGCTGGCGCCTCGAGAGCTCAACGCCCTCTTCGTCGACATAGAACAGTCTGGGGGATTCCCGTGTCGCGCAGGCCGAAACAAACGGGGGCGACCGATCAGGTCGAAGGCCGCAATCCCGTCCTGGAGGCGTTACGGGGTCCCCGCCGTGTCCACGAGATCTACCTCGCCCGGATCGCCGACCGGTCCAACGAGGTTGAGCAGATAATCAAACTGGCCGCCCGGTCGGGGGTCCCGATCAAGCCGGCCTCCAGGGATCGCATCGACTCCATGGCCCGGACGAGCGCGCCACAGGGTGTCATAGCGAAGACCGATCCCTTCGCCTACATCGACCTCGCGGAGATGCTCGACAGGGTTTCCTCCGTTCCCTCGCCCCTGGTGCTCGCGCTCGACGGAGTGGAGGACCCGCAGAACCTCGGCGCCATCCTTCGGGTATCGGACGCGGCGGGGGTCGACGTGGTCGTCATTCCGGGGAAGCGATCGGTCGGTGTCACGCCCTCGGTCGCCAAGGCCTCGGCGGGAGCCGTGGAGCACGTCACGGCAGCACGGGTGTCCAGCCTCCCGGCGGCGCTCGAAAGGCTGAAGGCGGCGGGGCTTCTCGTCGTCGGGGCGGATGCCGAGGGCGGCCTGCCTTATTACCGGATAGACATGACAGTGCCGCTGGCCCTCGTTCTCGGGGGAGAAGGCAAAGGGCTCGGACGGCTGGTGCGCGAGAGGTGCGAGGCCGTCGCGAGCCTGCCCATGCGCGGCGGCGTGGCATCGCTCAACGTCGCCACCACGGGCTCGGTGCTGCTTTTCGAAGCTCTGCGACAGAGGGAGACATGCAAGAGAAGCCCCGCATGATAATCGACGCGTACAACCTCATGCACGCCGACGACGGCATCAAGGCCCTCATGGAGCAGGACCTCGAGGCCGCGCGGGAGTTGCTTATCGCGATGCTCACGGATTACTGCGCCGCCGAGGATCAGCGGATAGACCTGGTCTTTGACGCGGGGGGCCGCCCCGGCACGGCGACGCGCGAGAAACGCTCGAGGGCTCTGCGGGTCGTATATACCGCTGGCGGCGAGTCGGCCGACGACTACATCGAGAAGCTCATCTACCAGGCACGGGCGCCCTTCGCTTCGGCGATCGTCGTCACCGGCGACTACGCGCAGCAGCGAATCGCGCAGGGGGCCGGTGTCATCCGGATGTCGCCCCGGGAGTTCCTGTCCGCCCTAAGGGAGTCCAAGGAAGAGCTGCGCCGTGACATCGCGCCTTCCGGGGGCGGAAGACGCCGTAAGGTCAGGCTCTCGGATCGGCTGCCGGAGGATACAGTGGCGGCGCTTGAACACCTCCGCAGGCAACAGAAGTCAAAATAATCCACATCTTCAACAGATCAACCACAATCTTGCGCCATTTGCTTGACATCCTCAGCGACGCGTCATATAGTAACGCACGAAAAGATCGTTAAACGGTCGTTTTCGAGGGTTGAAAGGTCTGATCGCAGGGCTAAACGGAGGTTGAGGGTGGAAAGTCTTACCCAGAGAGCAGGCAGGCTGGGTTTGGACCTCGAGATGTCGGACAAGGAACTGGTCCGCCTGGCCCAGATGGATGACACCAAGGCGCTCGTAACGATGCTCGAGCGTTACTCTGAGTTCGTGAGACTCAAGGCGCGTTCCTACTTCCTGGTGGGCGCCGATCGTGAAGACATAATCCAGGAAGGCATGATCGGCCTGTACAAAGCGATAAGGGACTACCGCGAGGACCGGGACACGTCCTTCAAGGCATTCGCGGAGATCTGTATAACGAGACAGATAATAACGGCCATCAAGACGGCGACCCGCCAGAAGCATACGCCCCTGAACTCGTATGTCTCGTTGAACAACCCCATAAGCGAAGCCGACGATCCCGACAGGCTCTACATGGACTTCCTCGCCTCTGACCGCGCTTACGACCCCGCGGAGGTAGTTGTGAGCGCCGAGGAGGCCGAGAGCATCAAGACAAACTTCAGAGAGATGCTCTCCGGGCTCGAGACGCAGGTCCTGCTGCTCTACATAGAGGGGCGCTCCTACCAGGAGATCGCCGACGATCTTGACCGCCATGTGAAATCGATTGATAATGCGCTGCAGAGAATCAAGCGCAAGGTCGAGCAGCACCTCGAGTATCGCGAGAACCTCGCCAGGGGAATCGTTCCAAAAGGGCACGGCCGGTCGCGCTCGTCTCGCAAGCCGGCGTAGCTCAGTTGGTAGAGCAGAGCACTTGTAATGCTCAGGTCGTAGGTTCGAATCCTATCGCCGGCTCCAGGAAATGAACGCCTGTCCGGGCCGGTCCGAGCGGGCAACCGGCTTGTCGTGACGTGGGGCGGGTCACTCCGGCTTCAAGGCGGTGATGACGCTCCTGTTTCCAACCGTGTCGGCGAACTCGGGTTCACCGAAACCCAGCTCCTCCAGGATGTCCCCGATCTCCCTTACCGAGTAGCACTTGCCTTTCGTGGAATGCATCAGCAGGACCGAGAACCTCGCGACGGGAAGGGGGCCGGTCTTGCGGGCGTTGACGTGGGCGTCGTGGATCGCGACCATGCCTCCGGGGTTCAGCGACTGGAAGGACTTGGCCAGAAGGACTCTTACATCCGCCTCGCCCCAGTCGTGGAGTACGTGCGAGTAGAGGTGGATGTCGAATCCGGACGGCAGGTCGGCGGCGAACATGTCCGAGGCGATGACTTCGACGCGGTCGGAGAACCCCTGGCGGTCGATCGCCTTCCGGGCCACTTCGTCAACAGGTGGTTTCTCGAGGACCGCGGCCCTCATGTACTCGTAGGTCTGTGCGACGGCGCAGGCATATATCCCCGAGCCGCCGGCGACGTCGAGCATGCTCGAGTAACCCACGCATGGAATGGCGGCGGCCATCGCCGACGCCAGCACCTCTCCCCGGCTGTCCATCGCCGCGGTGAAGCCCCCCGCGAAGAGGTCTTCGCCCATCAGGGACTCCCAGTCACCGCTGCCTTTCAGGCTGCTCCAGGCCGCTGGTTCGTCTGTTTTAAGCACCTCGTAGAGTTCCACGCAGGGCGGCCTGTTCTTCTGGGAGGCGAAGAAAGGCACCAGGCAACCCCGCCGCCCGGTGACGAGGAACTCCTCGGATACGGCGGTGGTCGCGATAACGTCACCCTTCCTCTTGAGAAGATCCAGGGACGCGAGCAGCGTGAGCAGGACGTCCAGGGGCCTCTCCGCGAGACCCAGGGCGCCGGCGATGTCCTTTGCCGTCGAGGGGCGCCCGGACACCAGGGAGAAAAGGTCGAGCCACGCGATCGCGGTAATGACGAAATCGTCCGCGTATATGCCGTCCCTCAGGTCGAGTAGCATGTCGAGGCCGGCCCGTTCCCGCTGTCCTTTCATTTCCATCCCCCCGTCCTGGTCTATGCCCTTACTTCCCGGCATGCGGAGCCTCGAGCAGCAAGAGTCCCGGATCCGCACCGGGTCTTGCGGGTGCGTCACAGGATTATATCCGACAGGGTGTCCCTACGCTCCCGGACGCACGGGCGGCGGGCGGCGAATAGAGGGCCGCGGGTCGCCGGGGCGTCATGGAGGAGAGGTGTCGCCGCACGGGGCGGGCGGCGCCGGCGATGGGGGCTTGACGCGGCCGCCGGTTGTCTTGAACGTGATAGGATAAATATAAGAGCTGGTGGGGCAGTCATGGGTATTCATATGCCGGAGCATCTCTCAGAGCGGAACCCGCGCACCGCGGGTTACGGAGGAGCGCGCCCACCTGCTGGAATCCAGAACGCGAATCCCTTGGAACCGTGAACGGGTCGAGCTCGTAGCAGTAAGTGAGCGAGCGTGTGTGCGGGAGCGAAGCCGCGGCGGATGGCTTGAGGCGGAACGGCTAGGGAGGGATGAACATGGAAGAGACCGGCAGCTACTCAACCGCGATCGCCAGGGTTCTGATATCCGGGGGGCTTTCCGCGCTGCGCGCGACGCCCGACAACCTGCTCATGAGGGCGGCCGACCTGGGCCTCCGGGACGTGAACTACCCGGAAGGGCGCGATTTTCTCAAGACCATACTCCTCCTGTCCAAGCGACACCTGGGGGAGAAGGCGCCCGCAGTCCAGCGGTCGATACTGAACTTCCTCGCGAACGTCATGGTCAAGGGAGAGGTAAAGCGCAGGAAGTTCAGGGACAGGGTGGGGTTCTCCCCGCCGAGCCTGATGGTGATAAGCCCCACGATGCGTTGCAACCTCAAGTGTTACGGTTGTTACGCGGGCAAGTACGACAGGGGCAGCGACCTCGGCCTGGGAACGCTCGAGCGCCTGGTGCGCGAAGCGGAGGACATGGGAATTTACTTTCTCACGATAACGGGCGGCGAGCCGTTCATGCTGGGCGACGACCTCATCAGGGTCATGGGGCGCCACCCCTCGATCCTGTTCCAGGTGTATACCAACGGGACCATGATCGACGGGAGTACCGCGGCGAAGCTGGCGTCGATCGGCAACGCCTATCCATGCATAAGCGTGGAGGGCTTCAAGGAAGAGACGGACGCGAGGCGCGGTGAGGGCTGCTTCGACAAGATAATGGGGGCCATGGACAACCTCGAGCGCGAGGGCGTCGTCTTCGGGTTCTCAGCGACGGCGACGCGTGAGAACAACGAGCTGATCGTGAGCGAACGCTTCGTCGACTTCTACAAGAGCAAGGGGTGCATGCTGGGCTGGTACTTCCATTACGTGCCCGTTGGAAAGGCTCCCGGGGTGGACCTCATGCCGACGCCCCGGCAGCGGATATTCAGGCGGGAGGAGATCGTCAAGAGGCGCGAGAGGCACGACATCCTACTGGCGGACTTCTGGAATGACGGCCCGATGGTCGGCGGGTGCCTCGCCGGGGGGAGGACCTACCTTCATATCAACGCCTGCGGAGACGTCGAGCCGTGCGTGTTCTGCCATTTCGCGGTGGACAATATAAAGGACAAGTCCCTCGAGGACATCCTGGCCTCGGACTTCTTCACGGCGATACGCGAGAAGCAGCCTTACAACGACAACCTCCTGCGCCCGTGCATGATCATCGACGTGCCCCAGGTGTTGCGGGACATCGTAACCAGTTGCAGGGCCCATCCCACCCACTGGGGGGCCGAGGCGGTCATCAGCGATTTCGCGGAGGAACTCGACGATTACTCCGCGTCCTACGGGGAGATGGCGGACGAGAAGTGGCGGGAGCTCAGAGACCAGGAGGTGTAGGCCGCGGCGGCGGGCCGGGCCGGGCCGTCAGGGTCCGGCCTGCCGTGCTATCTCCTCGGTGAAGTAACGGTTGGATGCTATCTGTTCCCGCACCCTCAACCTGACGTTGTGAGCGGCATGTCCGTCGTGGTAGGTGTGGAGCTTGGAGTCCACGAGGTTGACCCGGTCCCACCAGGGAGTGTCGAATGCCTCGAAGTCACCCGATGAAGTGCCGTCCCCGAAATCGAACCTGAACCGGGTGGCCTGCCTGGTGAACCTGTGCGGAACGAAAATGAACGAGTCGCCGACGTGGTTGACGTCGAACGACGGGTTCAGAGCGTGGTTGCACGCGGGACTCTCCGGCCCGGCAACGGTCGCATAATCCAACCGGCCGTCCGGCGACACGCTCGCGATCCTTATCGTGCCCTTGTCCTGGCCCCCGGTGCCGTTCGACCCGGCGACCACGGCCTCGGTGAGCACCACGGGGACGCCGCCCGGGGGCTCGAAGTCCGTTTCGTTGGAGTCCCAGATGAACGGAGGCGTGGGCATGTGCCCGATCAGCAACTCGGCGCTGTGGATGTGCCCCGCGAACGCCGCGCGGACCCCCGTCCGCCCTTCGAGGCAACCCTCGATTTCTTTCCGGTCCCCGTCGGAGACCATCGCGGACGCCAGGACCGCCTTTATAAGAAGCCACTCGGGCTCATGGAAGCCTTTCGGCTTGCGCAGCAGGTTGGATAGAGGGTGATGAGAGAGCAGGACGACGGGTTCTTCACCCTTTCCGTCCAGGTGCCCCGCCAGCCACTGCCTGGTGCCGGGGTGAAGCACGCCCCGGCCGTCGACTCCGGGGCCGGCGGTTGATTCCCTGCACACGAGGTCGAGCGCAATAAAGCGTACTCCTCCGAGCGTGAAGGCATAGTTGTTGAGCGGAGTTCCCGCGACGGTCCGGGTGTCTTTCTCCCACCCTGTAACCAGGGGCGATCCGGCCACGGATTCGAACGCACCGGAGAATATCCTGTTGAAGACGGCGCTGCCCGTGGGACCCGGCGCCCGGCTCCTGCCGCAGTACGGCCAGGCGTCATGGTTTCCGAAGATCGGCAAGTAGAGGATGTCCAGATCCTCGAGCACTTCCCTGGCCTTGTAGAACTCCGATTCCTCGGCTGATTCCGTTATGTCCCCGTTTACGACGACGAACTTGATGTTGAGCGCCGGGTCGTCCTTGTTGTCGTTGATCCACCGCACGGTCCTGCGCAGCCGCTCGGTCAGGAAGTACTCCTGGCCCGCCGGACCGTCCTCGTAACCGTCGGCTCCGTACTCGGGGTAGTAACAACCGAGGTGGATGTCATTTATCAGGGCGAACGACCACTTCCCGGTCACGTTCGACTTCCCATCTCCCATCCCGGCCCTCCCCGCTTGCGCCATCCCCATTACGCGGACGTTAGCGTCGCTACTGCGGGTCGCTGAATTGTCGCAATGTCATTCTAGCTAACGGTATCGCATGAGCCAACAAGACTTTAGCTGACTTAGCGGAAATAAAACGTCTAGGCATTATGAAAATAAGGCTCCTCACAAGCATTCATGTCTGCTCTCATCGCAAGACTCCTCTAAAGAACCCGTGGGCAGCCCCGCCCCCTTTCCTCACGCAGGTTTGCATCACTTCAGTTAACTGAACTTAACAACTGTCATCTAGAACAACAGGAGTAACGCCCCATGGAGCCCCAAAGCCCCGATCCGCGTGATTTCCGTGGTCAGTGAGCACTTCTGATAACAATTGTTAGCTAGAGTGATACAGAGCTGCGGGGCTATTCCCCGAAAGAGGATACGTCGGTCTGCGACGCCCGCGCCGGCTCGAAGGCGCGCTCTTTTCAGGACTCCGTGATGCGGGGCTGCTCGCTCGCGGGGAGAGGGCACCGGTTAAAGAGCTTGAGACTCCAACCGTGCCAGGCCCCCGAGCTTCTGGCGGGGCGGTCGGGAGCGGAAGCTCCCGTGAGGCTGTCACGGCGCAAGGGCGCGGGGTTTTGCTTGAGCCACCTCTGGCTGCGGCGATGCGCTGCCAGCCAGCCCGTACTCTCCAGTAACGGCCTTGGCGAATTATTTTCCATGCCCAAGAGCTCTCACCTCCTGCACCGGATCACCGTCAAACCCGGTAGTCACCATTAGATTCGGTATCAACTTAAGGTAAACCTTCAACGTTTTGTT
>CAZAIS010000089.1:0-8291 GCA_964485255.1 uncultured Acidimicrobiales bacterium
GGTCCAGACCTCGCCGCCGTTGTTGTTGGCGGTCGTAGCGACCATCTTGCCGCCCAAGGACTTCATGGCGGCCAGGCCGTTCAAGTCCCCGGCCGGCTGACCGAAGTTCGCTTCGGAGATCGGATTCCAGTCCGTACCGTCCCTCTCGAAGAGCCTTCACCCGTTGTTCGACCACGCCGAGGCGTAGAGGCTGGAGCCCCTCGCGAGCACGAGTGTCGCCATGTAGGCGTTGTCGATCCCGTTCGTCGAGACCTGCGTCCAGCCCTCTCCGTCGTAAGACCAGACCTGCCCCTTGCCAATTGCGTTGCACGTGCCGAGGTAGATCTTGCCCTCAACCCATGAGGGCGTGCATACACCGATGACCTGGTTCGCGTCCCACAGGCCCGCGTCGCCGGCCCTGCCGAGCCTGTCGAAATCGGATCCGTCGTAGCTGTAGACCGACAGCCCGTCGTGCATGTTCTGCACCACGAAGATGAGCTTGCCGTCATACAGGGTACGCTCGCCGAACAGGTTCACGCAGGTTATGTTGTTCGGGTTGCCGAAGCCCGCCTGGACTCCGCTGGTCCCGCCGACTATCTGCTTCCACCTGTTCCCGTTGTACTTATATAGGAGGAAGGATCCGGTCCAGCCCGGCAACTCGTTCTGAACGCAGACGACCAGCTCGCCGTCGACTACGCCCAGGGGCATTACGGCCGTGTAGGTGTTTCCCTGCTGCCACCCGTTCTCGGACTCGGGCACCAGGACGGGGTCGCCCGAGCCGCTCCACCTGAAGAGCTCGCCGCCGTTCGTGGCGTCGTAGGACCCGATGAAGAGTTCGCCCCGGTAGGACGCGGTGGGTATCAGGCCCCTGCAGTCGGCGTTGCCGAACCCCGGCTCCCCCACGGGAGTGAAAGTGCTTCCGTTGTACATGTACATGGTCACGGCGGCGGCCGGCATGTACCAGGGCGTGGGGATTGTGCCAATCGCCATCTTCCCCTTGAAGATGTCACCCGGGAACACCGTAACGTTGTCCGGGTTGGTGATGCCGTTGTTCGCGGCCTGGGTCCAGTCGGCCGCCCGGGCCGCCTGCGGAATGGGCACGAGCCCCACCGCCGCGCTCAAGAACAGTACCAGGATCAATCCGGTGAGTGTGCGCTTCCCCATGTCGATCACCCCTCGAATGCCGTTCCTTCAAGGATGCCCCTGCACGGGCATTATACGCCGCCTAGCTCAGCGGCTCCAGCCCTGCCCGCAAGGAAGACGCCCTGCCTCCCGGGTCCCCGGTCAACCAGAGCGTGTGTTGGCACGGCATGATGAAGACGGGGAAAGAAAAATTCTCGAGGAACCTGAAGCACGTGAGGGTAACCTCACCTGCCCCGTCACCGGCAACCATGCGAACCGGGCGCAGGCCAACTCCCGGAAGCCGGTGTGGGCGGTACCTGCCTCGAAGAAGGGGAGAAGGGGAGGAAGATAAAGGCGGTGCGAAGCTGCAGGTGCCCCATGATCGCGTTGCCCTCCATCCTTCTTCCCCAGATGCTCAAAAAGTAAACAAAAAAGTAAAAAGTGAACGACGCCTATTGTCGGAGGTGGGTGAAGAAATTGTTGAGGAGGGCGTGGGATTGGTCTTCCATGATTCCGGCGATGACTTCGACGCTGTGGCCCAGCCTGCCGTCCTCGAGGATGTTGTACGCGGAGCCGCCCGCCCCGGCCCGGGGGTCGGAGGCCCCGAACACCACGGTCCGCACACGGGCGAGGACGATCGCCGCCGCGCACATCGGGCAGGGCTCAAGTGTTACATAGAGCGTGGCCCCCTCGAGTCGCCAGTCTCCCGCAGCCCGGCAGGCGGCCTTGAGCGCGAGGACCTCCGCGTGGGCGGTAGGGTCGCAGGACTCCTCGCGCCTGTTGTGGTCGCGGGCGAGGACCTCGCCCTCCCGCACCAGCAGGGCTCCAACGGGGACTTCGCCGGCGGTCGCGGCCAACTCCGCCTCCTCGAGCGCGATTCCCATGAAATCTTTGTGGAAAACCTGGGCCGCCCCGCTTTTTTTCATCTTTTTTCTCCCCGGAGCTCTGAAAACGACCCCGCGGCCAGGAATGTTAGCCGGAAACAGGCATAAAAAAGAGGCCCCGAGGGCCTTTTCCAATTTTCATTAAAGGTATTATATCACAGAAACCCGGAAACGCAAACAATACAAGCTATGCGCTCGTGACGAGAGACCGGGACGAGATCGCCGCCCTTTTCGCCCCACGCCTGATGCGCCCGGGCAACCCTTTAAAAAATGCCCCATTTGGAGGTTGACTCTCCACGGATATCTCGAAAGGATGATGCTGGAAGCAGGCTGGGTGCTTCCGGTAAACGGGTTGGCGAGTACGGGTGGTTGGGGTCACAAGCGCATAAACGTCTTTGAAGCGCGCGCCGGCACGCGGTTTAGTGCCGGGCAACCCGTATTTCCCAATTGATCTCGGGCGGCCTCGCTCAGGCGGACCCGTTCGGGCACAACAACGGGGGTGCCGGAGCGTCGTTTGTGGACGGTCGGGGCCCCGTCGGGCACGGTTCCACCTATGGAACCTGCCGGCTCCGAGGTAACCGTACCAGGCGGAAGGCGGAAAAGTGCGCATCCTTAGCGTTGAGGACGAGGACACGGTCGCGCGGGCGATCAGGGCGATTCTTGCGACGGGGCTGGGGGCCGAGGTTGACCTCGCCAGCGACTGCTCGTCGGCAAGGGAACACCTCTCTTCGCGCAGATACGATCTCGTAACCCTCGATTACCGGCTTCCCGACGGCGATGGGCTGTCCCTGCTCGAGGAAGTGCGGCGTGCCGCGGAAGCGCCCCCGGTTATCCTCATCACGGCACGGGGCGATGAGCGGACGGCCGCGAGGGCCTTCAAGCTCGGCGCCTCCGGGTACGTGGTCAAGGACGGCAAGATGTCCGAGACGCTGCTCGATGAGGCGCGCTCGGTCATCGCCGAGGCCGCCCGCGAGAGGGCCGAGGAGGCGCTCCGGCAGAGCGAAGCCAGGTACCGCCTCATCGCCGAGAACATCACGGACACCGTGTGGCTGATGGACCTGGACCTCAAGACGAAGTGGATCAGCCCGTCGACCGGGCGGTCGCGGGGTTTCACGCTCGAGGAACTGAGCCGGATGCCGCTGGAGCGGAACGTGACACCCGAGTCGGCGGCCGCCGCGATGGAAGCCCTGGATGAGATGCTGGCGCCCGAGACGCTCGCGGACTCCGACGGCGAGGTGAGCGCCAATCTCGAGCTCGAGTTCTACAGGAAGGACGGGTCCACTTGCTGGGTGGAAACCGAGTTGAAGCTGCTTCGTGACGCCGGGGGCAACCCCACCGGGCTGCTTGCGGTCGGCCACGACGTCACCGGGCGCAGGGAGGCCGAGGAGACCCTGCGGCAGAGCGAGGAAAGGTACAGGTTCATAGTCGACAACATCACCGATGTCATCATGACCAGGGACATGGAGTTGAATATCACCTACATAAGCCCCTCCATCGAGCGCCTCAGCGGTTATACCGTCGAGGAAGCCCGCGAGTTGACCCTGGCCGACACCTTCACCCCCGAATCCGTGGAGCGCTCGATCAAGATGCTCGTCGAAGAGCTGGAGCGCGAGAGCGACCCCGGCGCCGACCCCGACCGCACCGCCATGTTGCTCCTGGAATCGAAGCACAAAGACGGGTCCACCGTGTGGGTGGAGAACCAGATGCGGTTCCTGAGGGACGAGGAAGGTAAAGCCACGGGGATACTCGCGGTAATAAGGGACGTGTCCGACAGGAAGCGCTGGGAGGAAGACCTCAAGAGGATCAACGGCGAGCTGGCCGGCTACGCCCACGTCGTGTCGCACGACCTCAAGGGGCCGCTCTCGGCGGTCGTGACGGCGGCGGAGATCCTCTCCGAGATACTGGAGAGCGACTGCCGCGAGATCCTGGAGGGCGACGCGGGGATCGCCCTGCGCAACATCAATGATGGCGCGAGTCGCGCCATGGGGCTCGCGACCGACCTGCTGGTGCTCGCCGAGGCGGGGCACGAGCCCCCCGAGAAGCAGCCGGTGCCGGTGGAGGTGGTCGTCCGATCGATCCTCCGGGAGAACGGCGCGCTGCTCGAGGAGCGTGGCATGGTCGCCGAAGTGGACGGGGACCTCGGCGTCGCCTACATGGACCCGACGCACGTCTACCAGGTGTTCTCCAACCTCATCGGAAACGCGGTCAAATTCAACGTCAGCGAGAACCCCCGGCTGAGCGTCGCGACCCTCGGCGGAACGGACCCGGGGCGCCTCGCCTACCTTGTGCGCGACAACGGGCCCGGCATACCGGAGGGTTGCCTGGAGGAGTTCTTGCTGCCTTTCCGCAAGGGGCCGAACTCGACGGACTCGGGCATCGGGCTCTCCATCGTGGACAGGGTCGTAATGCTCTACGGGGGAGAAATCCGGGCTTACAACGACGGCGGGGCCTGCTTCGAGTTCACCCTGCCGGAATACGTTGAGGGCGGTTGAACCGCCCGGGGACCCGACATGGGATGGCACGCCCGCAGGGACTCGAACCCCGAACCTCCCGGTCCGTAGCCGGACGCTCTATCCAATTGAGCTACGGGCGCGCTGTCAGGTAAAAAAGTATACCAATAGGCACGTCTTCCCGCCATTTTCCCGGCCCCCGTCTCACCGGGATTCCCGTGCGTGAAGGCCCGGAAACGGCACCGGCGGACACGCGGGCGCTGAGCCTCACGGCCCGTCACAAGGCTCGAACGGTACCGCGTAACTCGCGGGCGCGACGCTCGCCCTCGCGTTGTATAATGAGAGCAGGTCACCTTACCTCCATGCGGCAAAGGAGGATCCATGAAGGTCGACGAGTTCCTTTCCGCGGTCAAAGAAGGCCTGCGGGCCGACAGCATCCAGGACGCCGACAGGTTAGTGCGCGTCGTCCTGGGCGCGCTCAAGAGCGGCCTGTCGAGCGACGCCGAGTCCGCCATTGGCACGGCCCTGCCCGATGACCTTAAGGCCGGCTGGGAGCGGGTCGAACCGCTGCCCGAGGAAGCTTTCGAGCGCGAGGACCTGTACCTCGAGGAAGGACCGCCCGAGCGCCAGCCCGCCGAGTGCCCCTCACTCAGCGCAGAATAGGCGTCGTTCACTTTTTTTTGTTTACTTTTTACGGGGGGGCTGCGGTAACGGGGCGGGGCGGTGTTGACACGACAACCATCCATCCGTATCATTGCCGCGTGTTTCGCTCGGGGCTCTTGTGCGCCGTCGAACTGAAATAGTAATTACGCGGTGATGAGGCTCACCGGAAGTGCCCGTAGAGGGCTGATAGCTTCTATCGGAGACGATAGGAGTTTTTTTTACCGCTCGCGCCGCGCCGGGGCCGCCCGATCCGCTGGACCGTGACCGCACAAGGAGGAATCGGCAAATGGTCAACTACCTGCTGGTTGGAGCCGGCGGACTCGTCGGGTCGATGTTGCGCTACTGGATCTCGGGAGTGGTCGCTCACCTGACCGGGGGCGAGTTTCCCCTGGGTACAATGGTAGTCAACGTCGTCGGCTGCTTCCTGATAGGCTTCTTTCTGACACTCGGGTACGAGCGCTTCGCCTGGAGGCCGGAGCTGAGGCTGTTTGTGGCCGTCGGCATCCTGGGAGGGTTCACGACCTTTTCGACCTTCAGTTACGAGACGCTGGCCCTCTTCAGGGACGGTTCCCTGCTGACAGCCGCGGCCAACGCCGCCGCGAGCCTGCTCGGCTGTCTCGTGGCGACATTCCTGGGCATAGCCCTGGCGAGAAAGATCTGAGAGCAGAGGGCAGGGGACGGCCCGCCGGTGGGTGGCAGGCCCCGAGAAAGGCGGCAGGATGAAGATTGAAGGCAGCGCCAGGCGCCTCACGATATACGTGGGCGAGAGCGACCAATGGGACCACAGGCCTCTTTACAAGGCTATAGTGGAGACCCTCCGCGAAAGAGGCATGGCGGGAGCGACGGTCATGCGCGGCATCGAGGGGTTCGGCAAGACCAGCCGCATACACACGGCCTCTATCCTCCGCCTCTCCGAGGACCTCCCGATTGTGATCGAGGTCGTCGACACCGCGGAACGGATCGGGTCTGCGCTCCCGCTCATCCATGAGATGGTGTCACGGGGCCTCGTTACGCTCGAAGACCTGGAAGTCATCACCTACGAAACGGACATACACCCCTGAGGGCGTCGTTCACTTTTTACTTTTTTGTTTACTTTTTGCGGGGGGGCTGGGGTGAGGGGGCGGCGGTTCTCGCTAACCGCCGCAACGCGGCTCGAAGCGGTACCCTATGCCCCTGACGGTAACGATGTGCCTGGGGTTGGCCGGGTCCTCCTCCACCTTCTCACGCAACCGCCGGATATGGACGTCAAGCGTCTTGTTCTGCCCGTAGAACTCGCCCTGCCAGCCGGCCGCGATCAGGTACTCCCGGGTCAGCAGCTTTCCGCGGTTCTTGATGAACAGCTCGAGCAGCCTGAACTCGATCGGGGGCACCTCCACGACGCTGCCGCGCACAATGACCTCGTGCCTGTCCTGCGCGATCGCCACGTCCCCCGCCTCCAGGAGCTCGGCCTCGTCCGCCTCCGGCGGCGCGGGCGCCGAGCAGCGACGCAGGAGCGCGCGGACCCTGGCCAGCAGCTCCCGCATCCCGAACGGCTTGGTCACGTAGTCGTCCGCTCCCAGCTCCAGCCCGATGACCTTGTCAACCTCCGAGTCCTTCGCTGTGAGCATGATTATCGGCGTCGATCCGGCGCGCCTGACCGTCTTGCATATCTCCAGGCCGTCGAGGTTCGGTAGCATTAGATCGAGAATCAGCAGGTCGTAGTCGCCCTTCAGGAAGACATCCAGGCCGGCCTCGCCGTCGGTCGCCACGTCCGCCTCGTAGCCCTCGACGCCGAGGCTGTACCTGATGGCCTCCGCCATCGGCTTCTCGTCCTCTATAATGAGGATCCTGGTCACGGGGAACCTCCATCCTGTCTTACTCTCATAGCCTACCACCACCCCGGGTCAGGCGAACCGCTCCGACGTCCTGGTCTTGCGCTTGTAGAGCCAGGAAACGAGCCTCGCCAGCAGGTTCAGGGCGAGCACTACCAGCAGCAGGAAGGCCGCCTCCCCGCTTGCCACCCGCAGCCAGTCCGGCACCAGGGCCCCTTCCGTGTACATGTGCCAGATATTCGCCGACATCGGGGCCGCCGGGGCCAGGGGCGAGGTCGGTATCCGCTTCACGAAGATCCCTACCGTGTAAATGATGGCCGCGCTCTCGCCTATGATCCGCCCGATCGTCAGTATGGCGCCCGTGGTGATGCCCGGCACCGCGCAAGGCATCACGACATTCCTGACCGTGTACCAGCGGGTCGCCCCCAGGCCCATCGAGGCTTCCCTGTACGAGTCGGGCACCGCCTTGATGGCCTCCTCGGAGGTCCGCATCACCGTGGGCAGGTTGAGCAGGGTCAGGGTCAGGGCGCCCGCGATGAGCGAATACCCGAACCCGAAGTACACCACGAACAGGATCATCCCGAAAATTCCATACACGATCGAGGGAACGGTCGACAGCGCGTCCGCCCCGAACCGGACGGCCTTCGTCAGAAAGCCTTCTTTCGCGAACTCGGCCATGTAGATCGCGGCCCCCACGCCTACCGGCAGCGAGATAACGATCGTGAGCGCCGCGAGATAGAAGGACGAAACGACCATCGGCCAGATGCCCCCGCCGGCCTTCATGGCCTGGGGCTCCCCGAAGATGAACCCCGGGTTGAGCGCGGTGGTCAGGCCCCGCCAGAGGATCGCGGCGATGATGAGGCCGAGGGTCGAGATCCCCAGCATGGCAAGGGACCAGACCGCGAAGGTGGCTATTCCGTCCTGTCTCTTGATTCTGGCCTCGTGCCCGCGGGCGGGCCGCGCCCCTGCGAACCCCGGGTGGGCCGTTTGGGCTTCGGTTCCGTTCATCGCGCGTACTCTTTCTTCCGCGTGGCCAGCCGGACCGCCAGTATCATCCCCATCGAAAGCAGCAGTAGCACCAGGGCCATCACGAAAAGGACCGAGCGCTGGATGCCGCTGGACTCGCCCATCTCCATCAGGATCTTCGTGGTCAGGGTGTGCGTTGGAGTGGTCAAGGACTTGGGGAAGGTGGACGCCGGCCCTATCACCAGCGCGACGGCCACCGTCTCCCCTATCGCCCTTCCCATGCCCAGTATCACCGCGACAAGGAGGCCGGGCTTGGCGGCGGGCAGTATCACGCGCCATATCGTCTGCCACCGCGTTGCCCCCAGGCCTATCGAGGCCTGCTTGTAAGATTCGGGGACCGTCTCGAGCGCGTCCCT
>CAZAIS010000090.1:0-8173 GCA_964485255.1 uncultured Acidimicrobiales bacterium
GGCCTCGGCGTTCTTCATCTCGTTCCTGATGAGCCGCCATATCCTCTTCTCCATCTGGAACGGTGAGACGAGCAGGTACCGGTACGTGAACGTCTTGTAGTAGTCCTTGAGGAAAGTGAAGATGTTCTTGACCTCACCGGTAATGCCGGGGTCGCATGTCAGCAACCCGTGGTCCGTATAGATCTTCGCGGTCGATTCGTTGAAGTTGCCGGTGCCGATGTAAGCGTACCTGACGTTGCGCTTCTTCTCTTTCCTGGTGATCAGCAGAAGCTTGGAGTGTATCTTGACCGAGGGGACGCCGATTATGACGTCCGCCCCTTCCTGTGCAAGCCTCTCGGTCCAGTGGATGTTGGCCTGCTCGTCAAAGCGAGCCTGGAGCTCCACGAAGCAGGTAACCTTCTTCCCGTTCCTCATGGCGTTGATGAGGGCGTTCACGACCTGGGAATCGTCCGCGACCCGGTAGAGGGTCATCCTGATCGAGGTCACGTCCTTGTCGATGGCGGCCTCGCGCAGCAGGTCTATGACGTACTGGAAGGACTGGTAGGGATAGTGCAGCAGGATGTCGCGTTTTTCCATTGCCTCGAACAAGCTGGCGTATTCGCGCAGTACGGGATGCTCCAGCGGTTCGGGGTTCTTGAAGCTCAGCTTCGCGAAATGGGTCCCAAGGCTCGGAAAGCCCGTCATGTCCCTCGCGTTGTGGTACCGGCCCCCCGAGATCATGATGTCGCCGGGCAGCTCCAGCTCTTTCGCGATGTGCTCGAGGAGGTTCTTCGGTATGTGCGCGTCGTAGACGAAGCGAACGGGGGCGCCCTGGTCCCTGCTCTTCAGGGAGCGTGAGATCTGCTCGAAGTACCCCGTGGTGATGTCGGTCTCGAGGTCCAGCTCCGAGTCGCGGGTCATCTTTACGGTGTAAGCGGATATGTCCTCGTAGCCGTAAACGGAGAAGATGTCCTTGAGCCCGAAACGGATTATGTCGTCGAGCAGTATCACGGGGGTCCTGTTCTCCTGTCCAGGAATCCTCACGAAGCGGGGGAGCACGTCGGCGGGCACCTCGATGAGCGCGTACTTGCCGTCGGGCGAATCCTTCGCCTTCTTGAGCACCACCGCCAGGTATATCAGGAGGCTGTGGAGATAAGGGAAGCAATCGACGTTTTCCAGCATGATCGGGACCAGCCTGGGGCGGACCCGCTCCTCGAAGTACTTCTTTACGTACCTGCTCTCGTGCTCGTTCAGCCCGGTCTCGTTCACCATGACGATGCCTTCGTCGCGCATCTCCTCGAATACGTCCTCGAGCGCTCTCTCGTGCTCGTCGCGAAGTTCCCTGGTCTTTTCTATGATCCTCTTGAGCACCTTCTTGGGCGTCCCGCCCAGAAATGTCTCGGGAGCTGATCCGCCCGACTCTATCACGCGGTTCAGAGAACCCACCCTGACGCTGTAGAACTCGTCGAGGTTGGAGGAGAAGATGCCCAGGAACTTCAGCCGCTCCAGCAGGGGGACCGACGCGTCCCGCGCTTCCTGAAGGACCCTCGCGTTGAAAGACAGCCAGCTCAGTTCGCGGTTGACGTATCTATCGATTGCTCACACCTTTTTCTTGTACTTCTTCGGGTACTCGTAGTATTCGAGCCTGCCCGAGGCTTTCCTGATGCTTTTCCATCGGTCCGCCTCGAAGCTGAGACACAGGCAGGCGGACGTTGGAAGAAGGTCCTCGAGCCCGTCCCGATACAGCAGGTCAACCAGGTCCTCGAGTTCCGGGTTGTGCCCGACGAGCATTACCCGCTGGAGCCCGTCGTCCATCCGCCTGATGAAATCCAGCATCTCGCTCTCGCTGTTGCGGTAGAGGCCGTCGAGGAAGGAGATGCCGCCCCACAGGCCGTAAAAGCCCGCCAGCATTGTCGCTGTCTGCGCCGCACGGTTGGCGCTGCTCGAGAATATGTACTCCGGTTTTATGCTTTGCGCGACCAGCGCCGGCTCGAGGAGCTTCAGGTCGCTCCTGCCGCTTTCCCTGAGCGGCCTGTCCTTGTCGGGTATGGGCAGGTCTTTTGGGCTCGCCTTGGCGTGCCTGACGAAAATGACAGCCTTCACAACACCCGCCTTTATCTGAAGAAAGCGGATAAATCCCGCACAAGCCCGAGCGCCGTCCCCATGCCGCGGGCTGCGTTCGCGGATAGCGCGGCACGGGCAAGCGGGACTCTCGGAGTACGGGTTCATGATACCATTTTCACCACCCCGACTCGTTCGGCGCCCGCTTTCACGGCGAGTCTCACAAACCGTTACGGATATTTGATTAGCGCATTTCGTTGATATAAGCTCTTTCAAAACCGAGGGGAGTGGTACCTGTGGCAAAAAAGAAAACGAAAGGTTCCCTGAAGGCGCTCGAGAAGCGGGTCGCGGCGCTGGAAAAAGCGTTGGAATCGTTGTCGAAGAAGAAGGCCCCCGCGAAGAAAGCCGCGAAGAAGGCTTCCGCCAGGAAGGCACCTGCCAAGAAGGCCCCCGCGAAGAAAGCTCCGGCGAAGAAAGCTCCGGCGAAGAAAGCCGCGAAGAAGGCCTCCGCCAGGAAGCGCTGAACGAAGCCTGGAGCGGTCGGTTATCCTCTGGATTCGGCGCCAGGCCGCGTCGCCCGCTTTTGAGACCTCAGGCCTGCCGGAACGGAGGCACATTCGACATGGGAGACTTCCACTGGGCGAGCTACAACGAACTGGCTTGGGTGGACTTCGTCCTCGATAGGCCCGACTCGGCTTCCGAAGAGGTGGAGACCTACTGCAGGGTCATGGAAGAAAACGCCTCCATGCCCGTAAATTCCCTGCTGCACCTGGGCTGCGGCGCGGGGATGTTCGACTACACGTTCAAGAAGCACTTCGAGGTCACCGGCGTGGACGTGAGCCCCGGCATGCTGAAAGAAGCCCGCGGGCTGAACCCCGAGGTCACCTACCACGAGGGGGACATGCGCTCCATCGAGCTGAACGAGGCTTTCGACAGCGTAGCGATCCCGGATTCCATAGGGTACATGACCACGACCCGGGACCTGCAGAAGACGCTCCACACCGCGCGCAGGCACCTGAAGCCCGGTGGAGTGCTGTTGATAACAGCCTCCACGAAGGAGGAGTTTCAAGAGAACAACTTCGCCTATTCGGGGTCCCGGGGAGACGTTGACGTTACCGTCTTCGAGAACAACTACATCCCCGATCCCGATGGAGACACCTACGAAGCCACGCTCGTGTACTTGATCCGCAGGAAGGGGCACCTCCAGATCGTAACGGACCGCCATACCTGCGGCATCTTCAGCCTGGCCGCCTGGCGCCGGCTCCTCGAGGAGTCGGGCTTCCGGGTAAAAGAGAAGCGCATGGACCACCTGTACGATGGCTACCTGCTTCAAGCGGGAGAATATCCCCTGACCTTGTTGGTGTGTACGGTGCGCGATCGGCCGGGGCAGTGCTAGAATCCCTGGTTGACGTAACACGGGAGCGTTCCCGGCGGGTGGGCTTTCAGCGCACCCGGCGGCGGCGCCATCTATGAAACCGGACGGGTGGTCAGTGTCTCGAAACCGCTTGAACGCGCGCGGGCCGCATCACGGCATCATCCACCGCTACTTCGAGATCGTGAACATGTATCCCAGGATCACCGACGGGGAGTTCGCGGCGAAGATCGAGCGCTTCACGATGACGGCCCCGCCCGAGCAGCTCCTGAGGATGCAGAGGATCGTGATCGCGGAGGGGGCGGGCTTCATGGCCGAGGAACCCCGCTGGCGCGATATCCTCGAGCGCCTGGACGGCATCGAGATCGGCATGGCGATAGGAGACGAGTACCGGACCACGGTGTGCCTCGCCGACTGCCGGTTCGCGGTGGAGATGGGAATCCGCGACAGGTCGGTCCCCGTTCTGTCGGTCGCCTCGCGCGAGGACTACGTGGACGCCCTGCTTCGCCGCAAGGACCTCTTGTGGATGGTCCTCAAGGGTAAGCTCGCGGCCACGCACAAGGTCAAGCTCGCCCGCTGGGGTCTCGCCGTCATGGAACACCTGAAGGACGACCGGCTCTTCGAGGACCTCATCGCTCACCAGTCCTCCGCCGAGGCGAAGATAATGGAGGCGATCGGGCAGATGAGCTGACCGGAGCGGCGCGCCGGGCGCCGTTGCCGCCCACGGCTCCAGGCCCCGCCGTACCTCGACCCGCCTCCGGCGCGGGGGTCCTCCCGAAGTGCTAGGATTCTTGTGGCCGGCGGGTCCGGGGGCGTTCCTTTGAGGCCGGGGCGTCCGCGTGGTTGGCGGGGCCGCGCCGAACCGGGCTGAAGGCCGGGCTGTGCTTCGCGGGCTACGCGCCCGCCTGAAAATGGAGGTGCCAAGTGTTTCGTGTCAACTCGAGGAAGTACCTGGTGGTACTCGCGGCGACCCTGACAGCCGGATTGGTCCTGTCGCTGTGCGGGTGCGGCGGCGGCTCCGGGACGGCCGCGAAGAACGGAGCGTTCCCCGACGGGGCGGCAGCGGAGTACTTCCAGGAGACCGGACAGATGAAGACGACCAATTCCACCAAGAAGATCTCCGCGACGGACCTGGGCGTTCCGGTTTACCCTGGAGCCAGGCTCGAGAACGGCACCGCGGAGGTGGAGGTGGACACCTGTCCGGTCGGAGTGCTGGAGACCACCCAGGCCTTGCTGAGCTCCCCCGACTCCGTGGACAAGGTCAGCAAATGGTACAAGGACGAGCTTTCGTCCGAGCCCGGCTTCGAGGACCATTCCTACAGCCTGGACGGGACCGAGCACGGCGCGTTCAATCTCCCGGAAGCGGACGGGAGCGCCAACGTCATCGTCGAGAAGAGCCCTGACGGGAGCGGGACCAGAATAACGGTCATAGTCCAGAAAGAGAATACAAGGTAGTCAAAGCAAAGCGCTGAAGGCGGCCGCGGCGACGCGACAGGGAATCCGGGCGGCCGACAGAGTGGAGGAGACAAGTGGCGGACAGGTATGACGCAATCGTAATCGGAGCCGGGATCGCCGGCCTCGGGGTATCGGGGCTGCTCCAGCGCTCGGGAATGAAGACCCTCTGCATCGAGAAAGAAGGCAGGGCCGGGGGGCGCATGCAGGGATACGACCTGGAGGGAGGCTGGCGCCTTGATATCGGCTTCCACCTCGCCGAGCTCGGGGACGCTTCCTCGAGCGCGGAGCTCGTGCGGGCGGCAGGCGGGGAAGTCGAGTGGGCCGACTGGGTCGAATCCGGGGAGCTGTTCCACGACGGCAGGTGGCATAGCGCCGTGGACATGCTGATGAGCGCTCCGGCGGAGCAGGTCGAAGAACTCAAGCGGGTGATGAAGCGGCTGTTCAAGGTCGGCGACGGGGAGATAGCGGCCAACGACCTGGCCTCCTGGGGCGACTGGCTGGACGCGAACGGCGTTTCAGGCGTCGCGCGAGAGCTCCTCGAGGACAACGGGATGATCATGACCACCGTGCCGCAAGTGTACGAGATGTCCGCGGGCGAGATCCTTCATATCTCGCGGGAGAACCTCCAGAAGCGCAAGAACGTCCTCACCGCCGCCTACCCGAAGGGCGGCATGCTGGGGATCATCGACCCGCTGAGGGAAGCGTTCGAGAAGGCCGGGGGTACCCTCATGCTCGCCACCGAGGCCGATTCGGTGCTGTTCGACGGGAGGCGGGTGAAGGGGGTCGCGGTCAGGAAGAAGAGCCTTTCGCCGTACACGGGCTGGTTCTACATGGACGACCTCCGGACGTTCGAGTCCCCAGTGGTCGTCTGCGCGGTGCCGCTATGGCACCTCGACGGCGTCATCGACACGAACCCCCGGACTTCGGTGCTCCCCGAATGGTGGCTGAAGAGATTCGAGGAGCTGAAGTACGAGACCACCGGCCTGATCGGCTACACGGTCGCCCTCTCTGAGCCGGTTTACGACAAGCCCAACGTCCTCTCCTCGATCAAGCTCCCTAACACCGGCCGGCCTTTCCAGGGCATGGTACCCTCCGCCTTCGACCGCGGCGTCGCGCCCGAGGGCAAGTCTCTTCTTCAAACCGACTGCGTGGTCGAGCCCGGCCAGATATTCGACAAGTTCGAGCTCGAGCGCCTGCTGGACGCCATGTGGAAGGACCTCCAGGAGATGTTCCCCGGCATCGACGACAGGGTCGAATGGAAGTTCGCCTACAAGTGCATGGGATGCGACGGCCTGTCTCGCAAGCCGGGCTCGGTCGGTGCCTTCAAGCCGGGCCTCGTAGCCCCCGGGGTCCGGGGCCTCTACTTCGCGGGTGACTGCTACGCCGGCCGCGGCCTCGCCCTCAACAGCGCGGCGCTCTCCGGAATGAACTGCGCGGAGAAGGTGCTCGAGAGACACGGCCCGTGAGGAAGCGGCCGCCGGGCCGGTTGCCGGGATTCCACGCGCTGGGTCGCCTCGGTGAATTTGAGGTTTGGAACGGCCGGTAGTATATTCGGCCTGGCAGCACGGGCAAGAGGTGAGGAGGGGGTTCTCGTGGCTGACGGCACCGTACCGATCGGCGAATCGATTTCTTTCGGCTGGCGCAGGACGATGGACAGCGTCTGGTCCTGGATCTACACGGTCATCATAGGCGGGCTGATCGGCTGGATTCCCGTCCTGGGCTCGTTGATCCACGCGGGTTTCATCAGGATAGCCCTGAACGTCTACGACGGCGAGAGTCCCGACGTGATGGACCTGTTCGGCGAAGTGGACAAGTGGCTGAGGGTCTTCTTCGGGTCCATACTCTACGGGCTCATCGTCCTGGGCGGCCTGATCCTTCTGATCGTCCCCGGCATCTACTGGGCGATCAAGTACTACTTCTTCATCTACTGCATCGTCGACCGGGACATGGGGATAACGGAAGCGCTCCGCGCGAGCGGCGAGCTGACCCAAGGGCACAAGTGGAGCCTCTTCTTCCTGTGGATAGTGCTCGGGCTCATCAACGCCCTCGGTGCGATCCTGTGCTTCGTCGGTCTGCTGGTGACCGTACCGCTGACGTTCATGGCCACCATATACGTGTACCGAGCGCTCGAGGGAGCGTCGCCCGCGGCCGGGCAGCCCCAGGCTTGAGAGAGGAGACTCCCGCTGCCGGGCAACCACGGCGCGCGCCTCCTGAAGATTCTGAGCGAGAAAAGCCTGGTCCAGCATGAAGGACGTTCCGTCTCCGAGCCGGAAGCCCGCTCGCTCACCCTTGACGCCGCCCGCTTCTTCGAATGGGCCTTGGGCAGGTTCGCCTCACTCTGAGTCGATCCGCATTCGGTGATCCCGGCGTGCCGCGGCAGATAATGATTATCAATAAAAGAGCCCCGGACGATCCGGGGCTCCATAGTTGGCAGATCCCGTCCCTACCGGCCCCTCCCACTTCGCCCGGGGAAAGGATCGCTAGTTCAAGTTAAAACGATTTCCAGTTGCCCCGGGCGGGGCAACCTTGATTTCGAAATAGAGGACGAGGAGTGGCTCTTCTTTTTCGATACCAGACGTCAGATCCCACTCCTTGTCGACAAGCGCCACAACCGGTTGCGGCTTTTGATAAGAAGAATTCAGATAGATGGTAATCTCTAGCGCGTGGTAATGACTTTTATTGAACACTTGAAAGCCCTTCTATGGATCAAGATGCTCACCTCCTGTAGATCCACGTGGGAGGGGCTTTTCAAGTAATACAACGATTACGACACGGCACAGATACCCCGAATACGCAGACGAGTGGTATCGGAGATCGCAAGGCTTCCGGCCATTCTGTCTCTAGCGGCCAGGAAATGAGCAATCTCGGGCGTCTTCAACATCCTCAACCAGTACCGTGCGCTCTTCGCTGATGGATACGATCCTTCTGCATATCGACCACCAGGCGCCACCAGGGGGCGGGCTGCGTGACTGCTGATGAGAATCCGCCGGTTCAGCGCTTCCCGGGCTGTCACAGCCCTCTTGTATAATGTTCCAAGTCGGCACACCCTACGCAGAAACGGACAGGATGTTTATCATGGCGACGAGCTCAGTCGTTTTCACGAGGCTCCTCGAGGGGAGGGATCCAGAGGATCTTCTCGCGTCCATCGGCGCTTGGCTGGGCACGGAGGGCTTCGCGCCGAAAGGCAGTGTTCCAGGCCTCTATGTGTTCGAGAAGGAGAAAGAGCCGAGCGTTCTGATCGCGGTCCTGCTCCTGCTTCTCTGGATCATCCCGGGCATAATCTACCTGATTCTCGCAAGAGAAAAC
>CAZAIS010000091.1:0-8142 GCA_964485255.1 uncultured Acidimicrobiales bacterium
GGTAGACTCCCTGCCTCTCCCTTACGACCTTCCACTTCTTTACTTGGGCGTCGCGCGCCGCGGGGAACCTGTCCTTTATCTGCTCGATTGCTATGTCGAAGATCACCTGGTCGGGCAACCCCTGTACGTGGTCCGCGGGTGACAGCACCATCTCGAACATGCTCCCGCCCTTGAAGATGTGCGGAAGGACGTTCGACAGGTCCGCGTAGGTGTTGAATATACAGTCACTCGAGAAAAACGTGACATCGACGTCCGTCAGCTTCCTGTCGAACCAGACCTGCAGGGACAGCGATGGAGCGTACTCGAAGTACCACAGGTCGCGGAAGTACTCGAGGTTGAAGCTATCGTCGGGGAGTACCCTCCGAAGCGAGTAAGGGCTGATCGCGGAGACGTAGAGGTCCGCCTCCATCGTCTCTGAGTCGTTGACGACAATGCTCTTGACCTTGCCGTCCTCGACGTTTATCGCGGTGACCGCCTTGTTGAGCTGTACCTCGCCGCCTTTCTTCTTGATGTACTCCAGGCAGTTGTCGACCCATATCTCCCCCAGGCCGCCGTTCGCGAACCCTACCCTGGCGTTCTCCGCCGAGCCCATCACCTTCATGCCCCAGTTGATCATCACCTTTGCGGACACGGCGTAAGACGGCGTGAACGTAAGGCCGTTTATACCCGGCTCCATGGGCCTGAGTCCGTCCAGCGACGCCCAGCGGTATACCCAGGTCGCCATGCTTATCTTGTCCAGTTCGTCGATCTTTTCCTTGCTCATGAAGAGGCCCGACGCCAGCGGGAAGCCGGCCGCGATGACTTTGAGGGGGGAGATCTCCTTGTAGTCCTTCAGCATGTTCATGAAAGCCAGGGCCGCGTGGAACGGTGCGGGGAGTTTCCTGAACCTGAGCACCGCCTGCTTCCCCTTTGGCAGGGCGTAATAGAACTCCGTGTTCTTCCAGGCTATGTTCTCGTATATTCCCATCTTCTTGAAGAACTCCAGGAGGTTGACGTAGTAAGGGAAAAACACGTGCAGCGCGTTGTCGATCATGTCGCCGTCCTCGTCGAGCCAGGAGCTCGCCCTTCCCCCGAACATCTCGTCGGCCTCCACCAGTGACACCTCGACCCCCTGATCGAGCAGGTTGATGGCGGTTGCAAGGCCGCCCATGCCTCCACCCATTACGATCGCTTTCATGGTAACCTCCTGTTGCAGCAGTCTTTCCCATAGCCCCCGGGCGACTCCGTCGGGTAGCGCAAAAAGGATAGTATTTTAATACTGTGGAGTCCAGTGTTGGTTACTATCGGGTGGTAAGTGCTTGCTACGCGGTCCGTGAGCTTCGGACCAGATCTTCTACGTCTTCGACCCGCCTGGCGGACGACAGCTCAACCACCATCGCCCGCATCCTCTCTTTTCTGACGGGGTCCATGCTCAACCGGCCCGCCATCTTCACGTTACGCGTCCGCGAGGCCTCTCGAAGATCGGATATCACGGCCAGTGCGATCACCATCATTATGCCTGCCGCGAAAGCGATCAGGATACCCATGAACAAGTAGCTCTCCACGTTCGTACCTCCAGCTTGTATAACGCCTCATTGAGATCCTGGATTCGCCCCCAGAATGGGGTATTTGAGTTAGACTCTTGATGGGTACGATCCGGGAAGCGCTCCGCGGCTACCGGCGGAGGACGGCCCCGGCCGCAGAAAGGAGCCGACATGCGGGCCACGCAGGCACCTCAACGACCCGACGACGGTCGGGAGCTCAGACTGTCGCGGCCGACCTTCCCGGGTGAAATCGGAGCCGGTCCGGCGCACCGCCGTACCACGCGGTTTCCGGGAGAAGCGGCCGTATCGAATCGGAGAGGCCGCCACGCTGCTGTAGTACTCTGCGTTTCGGTCGCCCTCGCATTGGCCTGCGGGTGTTCGTCGGGTCCTCCCGGCCCCTCCAGACCCGGCAACAGGCAGATGGCCTCCGCGGTCGAGAAGGTCTCCGGCATCAGTGTAACCCTGCGCTCGGTTCCGGCCGTGGTCCCGGCAGGCGGCACTTTTTCTTTGACGCTTACGGTACGCAACCTCACCGGAGAGAAGGTCGATTACGAGCTGACCAGCGGACAGACCTTCGATTTCATTGCCTTCGACGCAGGCGGTAACGAGGTCTGGCGCTACTCTCGCGGGCTGTCGTTCATACAGATTCTGAGGACTGTCGAGGTACCTCCCGGAGACAGCGTTTCCTACAAGGCCGCCTGGGAAACCGGTTCCGCGCAGCCGGGACTATTCGTCATGCAGGGTTTTTTCAAGGGAATCGACAATGTCAGACCGGCGGTGAGCGTCGAGATAACCACGAGCTGAGCCGGGCATCGCCGGCTGGACACGAGGGCTGTAGCCCTATGGGATCGACGTGGCGTTCTGATAGCCACGCCTCCGGAATCGCGCTAATGAAACACCAGCGCCGTCGCCGAATGGGCGGGCATGACGCAGCGCGGCAGTACCCGCGACACCTCGAGAACGCGCTCGGACACCCTCACCACACCATCGTCCTTGAAGGTGTTCACGGCATCTATCGAAGGTCCCTCGAGACGGTGTACCTCAACCCGGTCCGACGGCGAGAACCCCTCCATCTCGATGAAACACTCGATATCCTCCCGCGGGTCCCTGTTGACGACGAACAGCACGACTCGCTCACCGTTCTCGCCGCCGGTAGCCGAACAGTCAAGTAACGGCACGTTGGTCATCGCCGGTATTCCCCCCACCCGCGGGCTCTCGAATGAGCCTGTAGCCACCTCGATCCCCAACGCTTTCGGCTCCGCCAGACGCGAGTACATGTAGAAGGAATGATAAAGCGCCGTCCTGCATATCCGGTCACCCCATGTGGTGATCAGGCCGAGAACGTTGACGAGTTGCGCCACGTTGGCCATCCTGACCCTTCCGGCTAGGCGGTGTAGAGCGTTGAACACGCCACAGGCGAACAATGCGTCGCGCAGCTTCCATCGGGGCAGCATGAGCTGGTCGGGGCTCCACCAGAGGTTCCATTCGTCAAAGGCGATCCCCACCTTAGTGTCTTCACCGGCGACGTCGGAGATGTCATCGGCGGTTTCCCTCAAGCGACGCTCGAACTCGATCGGTGAAGCCACAATCGCCTTGTAGAGGGCGGCGGACCCACCCTTGAGCCTCGCGGCCCCCACTCCGAGAAGCCGCTCCATTCCCGGCAGGTAAACGTGCAGCGAAAGCATGTCGATATCTTCGGCCGCAACGGACAGTACTTCCCTGTTCCACGACTTGTTGAAGTAGTGGTCCGCGCCCACCGCGACGAACTCCAGGCCCGGGTCGACATCCTCCATCGCGCGCTTGAACTCGAGATACCTGGCGGCGTATTCGCGCGGTGGAAGGTGCCCCAGGGCCCACATTCCGTACATCTCGTTCCCTATTCCCCAGGTGCGCACTCCCCACGGCTTCTCCCGTCCGTAGGAGCCCCTCCTCGAGCCTTCGATCGTGCCGGGGTCCCCGTTCATGTACTCGACCCACCTGGCGGCTTCGGCGGCCGAGCCTGTACCGAAGTTGACGTTCACGTACGGCTCCGCCCCGAGTTCGTTCATCAGCTCCATGTACTCGTCGGAGCCGAAAACGTTTGGATCGAGTACCCTGGTAGCCGGGCCGTAGCGAGACCAGTACCTGTTACGCGAAAGGGGCCGGGCTCGAGCCGGCCCGATCCCGTCTCTCCAGTTGTACCCGTCCGCGTAGAGTCCGCCTGGCCACCTGATGACGGGCGGCATCAGTTCCCGGACGTGTTCTACGATCTCACCGCGCAAACTCCAGGGCCCCCTCGGATCGCCCGGGTGGGTGTTCCTGAGCAACCCGTCGTAGATGCACCTGGCCATGTTCTCTATGAAGTGGCCGTATACGCGGCGGTCAATGCGCGCCTCTACGCGTCCGGCGTCAACCCTTATCCTGTGTTTCACTGGTCCCCTCCCGGCTCGTTATCGCAGGACAACAGTCTAACGGAAAACGTCGTCCCCTTGCCGCGCCCCTGTTCGGCCGCCGCTCATCCGGCTCCAATCAGTGTTTTCACCCTTCGGACAGTTGACGCGCCCGCGCGCCGCTATAGCCTCGAGACCGAGACCCGGCCGCACGTCTCTTCGAGGGCTTAGGCGACCCTCTCCCCGACCAGGGGCGGAACGCAGGAGTACGCCTCCTCGACCCTTACCACGCCTGTCGTAAGACCCAGCCCCTTCTCGAAGCGGACCAGCGTACCTTTTACCTGGTAGGTCATCAGGTCCATGGTGAGGACGTTGAGCGCCACCTTTCGCGGGAGCTCGAGGTCCGCGACGGCGCTATTGTAATAGGAGACCTTGAAGCGCAACTCGCCGGGGGTCCTGAACATCACCCCGAAAACAGGCACGGCGCACGGGTAGCCGTCATCGTCGATGTAAGCAAGCGCTTTCACCGACATGATCCCGTTGAACTTACTGACGATAGCCCCGGGCGTCTCGACACCGCCAAGCGACCTCGCGTACCCGATCCTGCCGATGCTCCGCATCGCCAGGTATTCCCGCCCGACCGTAACCATCGGCACCTTTGTAACTAGCGGCAGAAGCTCCCGTATCTCGGTAGTGGCGACGTTATGTATCCCGGCGTAAGCGTTGTACCTGAAGAACGGGATGCTGTTGATCATGTCGATGTATTCACCGGTGGTGGTCCATCCCGTTACATCGCCCTTGAAACCCGCAATTTCCAGGTCGGCGGATATCGCTATGCTCGCGACTCGCGGGTTGACCTTGAGGTTCGCCTGTGTCTTGACCATCATGAACTCGCCGAAGACGACCCTTCCAGGCTCCACCGGCGTCTGGCTAACTATGAGCGCGATGTTGGGCACGCCTTCGACCGAGCCGGTCGCCAGGAACTTCGCGCACTCCTCCTGCCTGTAGACGGACATCGCCGCCGGAGGAAGCTCGACCGCTCCGGATCTCAAGCCGCTGTCCTTTACAAGCTCCACTGGGACCTCCTCCCTCAGTGCCCGATTTTCAATTACGGTCCCACGAGCGGGGCACCGCGCTCGTGAAACCAGGCTGTCAGCCTTCCTCGCTCCTAGTGACCCCGGACCATTCTACACGGCACCCCGCGGCGGCGGCCGCACGGGCGAGCGCTTCCATCTCCCCCGCCCCGACCAGTGGTGTTTCCTCGAGGGCCCATCTCATGCCCAGCCGCGAGTACTTCGAGCCACACGTATTGTTGAAAGGAAGCAGGTCCCAACGCTCCGCGTTCGGGATCTCCTCCTTGATAAAATCGGCAATCGCCTTCACGTTCTCCTCGGAATCCGTGCACCCCGGGATTATCGGCGTCCTTACCCATACAGGCTTCCCTGATCGTGAAATCGTCCTGCCGCTCTCGAGGACGGGCCCGAGCTCCACGCCTGTGAGCTCGAGGTGCCTTGCCTCGTCCATCACCTTCAGGTCCAGCATGGCCATGTCTGAAAGCTCCAGGAGCCTTTCAAGTACGTCGCCGGGGCAGTACCCGCAGGTGTCCAGCGCGGTGTGGATGCCCTCCTTCCCGGCAAGCGCCAGCAGTTCGCTGACGAAACGAGGCTGCATCGCGGGCTCCCCACCGGATACGGTAAGTCCCCCTCCCGAGTTCCTGTAGAAAGCCTCGTCCCTCACGACCTCATCGAAGACCTCGCGGGCGCTCACGTCCTTCCCCACGACTTCGATCGCTCCCGCCGGACATGCATCACTGCAGCGCCCGCAGCCGTCGCAGAGCTCCCTGTCGATGACCATGCCGCCGGATGTGAGGTCGAGCGCTCCGAGCGGGCACGCGGTAAGGCAGTCGCGCGCCCCGATGCAGCGGATGTCGAACCACATCAACTGCCTCTTCTTCTCCAGCCCCTCGGGGTTGTGACACCACACGCATCTCAAAGGGCAGCCCTTCATGAAAACCGTGGTCCTTATCCCGGGGCCGTCCTCTATCGAAAAACGCTGGATGTTAAAGATCGTACCCGTGGAACCCCGGGTCCCGCCCGCCGGGGGCTTCCCGCCCTTCTCATCCTGTCGCGATCCGGCCGGGGCCCGCCTTTCAGATCCTGTGAGACTCTCGGGCGATGATCTCATCCTGTATCTCCTTGCCGAGCATCACGAAATAAGCGTTGTAGCCCGTCACGCGGACGAGCAGGTTCGTGTACTCGGCCGGGTTCGCCTGCGCGCACCTG
Source organism: uncultured Acidimicrobiales bacterium (assembly GCA_964485255.1). GTDB lineage: Bacteria > Actinomycetota > Geothermincolia > Fen-727 > Anoxymicrobiaceae > CAZEJS01. The sequence goes on from CAZAIS010000091.1 coordinate 6,175, forward strand.
AGCGTTTCAGGGTCGATGATGTTTATCTGGAGCGCCGTGCCGCCCTTCTCCCCGTACGCGCGGAGGTAGGAGGCGAGCTTGTCGACGTGTTCCTCCCCGCGCAGCATGGACGGGTTGAAGGAAATCGTGTGCGAATCGCCGTTCGGCGCGGTCTCCAGATCGAGTTTGCCGACCGAGCACGCCACGGCGGTCGGGCCGCTCCTGTCCGCCCCGTCAACAGGGCACATGCCGTTCGAAAGGAACGTCCCTCTCTTGCGGCCGTCGGGCGTCGCGGCGGTCGTGGGCGCGTACGCGATCCAGTAGTTCCACGACAGGTAGCCGCCCCTGTAGCGCCTTCCACTCGAGGTCTTGTGTCTGAAAACCTCCTCGGTCCACAGCCTGGAGAGGTACCTGGCCATCCCGTCCGCCTCGTCGTCGTCGTTGCCGTACTTGGGGGCCTTGTTTACGAGCATGCGGCGCAGCTTCTCATGGCCCTCGAAGTTGTCCTCTATCGCCATGACCAGGTCATCCATCGAGACGGACCCGTCCTCGTAGACCAGCTTTTTCACCGCGGAAAGGGAGTCGGCGGCCGTGGCGAACGCTACGCCCTCGACAGTGACGTAATTGAACCGGGGCCCTCCGGCCGTAACGTCCTTGCCGGACTCGGCGCATCCACCGACCAGTGCCGAAAGGTACGGCGTAGGCTCGAGCCTGCCCCGCATCCCGTCAGCGAGGTCGTAAAGGTCGATGAATTCTTGGAGCTGGGATTTGAGCTGCGTCTCGAAGGCCGCCTTGAACTCCTCCCAAGACTTGAAGCTCCGGGGATCCCCCGTCCTCGGGCCCAGCCTGTCACCGGTCTCCTGGTCCCTGCCGTTGAAGAGCGTCAGCTCCACGGCCTTGGCCAGGTTGACGTTCACGTCGACGGTCCCGGACCTGTCGTCACCCTGGAGAGTGTTCTCAAGGCATCCGACCGGGGCGTAGTTCCAGAGCCTCTCGGCCGGCAGGCCCTGCCAGCGTAACGCCTCTATTGATTTCTCATCGAAGTTCAAGAGGAAAGGCGCTCCCTGGGATCTCGATATCATGCCGGCGACTCGCTTGAGAAGGTCGCCCGGGGTGTTCCTGTGAAGCCTCACGTTCGGTTTGGGCTCCAGAAGGTTCATCTCCTCGATGACCTGCAGGATCAGCCAGGTCAGCTCGTTTGAAGCGTCCTCACCGTCCGGTCCTATCCCGCCTATGGTCACGAGCTGCCCGTACCCGCTGGTTATCCCCCTCGTGCGGCCGACCCGGTAGATGAAATCGTAGGCGTAGTTCGGCTTGATCCAGAAACACTCCAGAAGCTCTTTCGCCTGCTCGCGCGTGAGCCTTCCGTCGGCAAGGTCCTTCCTGTAGTACGGGTAGAGGTACTGGTCTATCCTGCCGGGAGAAAGACCCGGGCCGGGGTAGGACTCCTGTACCATGACCAGCATGTGAACGAACCATAGCGCCTGCAGAGCCTCGTGGAAGGTCTCCGCGGGCGACCAGGGAACCTTCTCGCATATCCGCGCTATTTCCCGCAACTCGTCCCGGCGTGACTGATCCTCCGCCTCGGCGGCCAACCTGCGCGCTTCTCGCGCATAACGCCGGGCCAGCTCGCCCGCTCCCTCGCACGTCTCTATCAGCGCGTCCAGAAAGGCCCTGTGGTCCTTGTCGCGCACTTCGGTCTTGAGTTCGGCAAAGTGCTCAACCAGCCCCCGGAGGCCCAGCTTGAGCACCCTCTCGTAATCGGGTATCAGGTGGCCGGGGGTCGGACCCGTGTTTCCCATGCCGTGTGAGTTGAGGACATCGAACCCCTTTTTCCATTTCCTGGACAATTTTTCCCACTCCCGGGCCTCTTCCTTGTTCTGCGCCCGGGACATGGCGGTGTTGAACTGCCCGCCCACGATCAACTCTCCGTCCAGGATCCGGACCGGCAGGTATTTCGAAACGACCTCCCGGAAAAATAACGCAACC
>CAZAIS010000092.1:0-8073 GCA_964485255.1 uncultured Acidimicrobiales bacterium
CGACCGTCACGCCGAGTACATGATGGCCCTGGCGATAGCGGCGAGTTCGCTCGAGAAGTTCGCCACCGAGATCAGGGGCCTGCAGAGGACCGAGGTCATGGAGGTCGAGGAACCTTTCCGCGAGGGTCAGACGGGCTCCTCGGCTATGCCCCATAAGCGGAACCCGATCATCTGCGAGAGGGTCTGCGGGTGCGCGAGAGTCATAAGGAGCAACGCTCAGGTAGCCCTTCAGAACATGCCACTGTGGCACGAGCGCGACATCAGCCACTCCTCCGCCGAGCGGGTGATCCTGCCGGACAGCACGATCCTCCTCGACTACGTCTACGACAAGTTCTGCGCCCTGATGGAGGGCCTGATGGTCTACCCGTGGAAGATGCAGAAGAACATTGAGCTGAGCCAGGGCCTGATATTCTCGGAGAAGGTTTTACTCGCGCTCATAAACAAGGGCACCACCAGGCAGGAGGCTTACAAGATGGTGCAGCGAAACGCCATGCGCGCGGTACGCGGCGAGGAGACGTTCCGGGAAGGGCTGCTGCACGACGCCGAGGTAGGGATATACCTCACGCCGGAGGAAATAGACGTCTGCTTCGACCTGAACGCATCGCTTGGCAGGGTCGACGCGATATTCGCCAGGTTGGAGTCAATAGAGATCAAGCCACAGGTACGAATTGAATGAAGGAGGGCCACACGTGGCACAAGCCAGAGTATTCATCACGCTGAAAGAGGGCATACTGGACCCGCAGGGCAAGACGGTCCTGCGTGCGCTCAAATCGCTCGGTTACGACGAGGTCGAGGACCTGCGTATCGGCAAGTACATGGAAGTGGAGCTGACGGGCGATGACAAGAGCAGGCTCGAGGAGCGGCTGGCCGAGATGAGCGAGAAGCTGCTGGCCAACCCGATCATCGAGGATTACAGGATGGAGGTCGAGGTCTGATGAAGTTCGGCGTCGTCGTCTTCCCGGGGTCGAACTGCGACCACGACTGCCATTACGTCCTGGGTGAGGTGCTGGGCGAGGAGGTCGAATACGTCTGGCACGGGAGCACCGACGTATCGCGGTTCGACTGCCTGGTGCTCCCGGGGGGCTTCGCCTACGGGGATTACCTGAGGACCGGCGCGGTGGCGAGGTTTTCGCCCGTCATGAAGGCCGTCGAGGAGTTCGCGGCTGACGGCCGCCTGGTCATCGGGATATGCAACGGTTTTCAGATCCTGCTCGAGGCCGGCCTTCTGCCGGGGGCGATAATGAGAAACGTGGGGTTGAGGTTCATCTGCCGGTTCGTCGGCATAAGGGTCGAGACGACCGGCACGCCGTGGACCTCGGCGGCGAGCCGGGGACAGGTGCTCAGGATTCCGATTGCCCACGGCGAGGGCAGCTACCAGGTGTCCGCCGACGTCCTCGAGGAGATGAAGAGGAAGGGTCAGGTTGTCTTCAGGTACTGCTCGCCGGAAGGCTCCGTGCTCCCCGAGTACAACCCTAACGGCGCCGTGGAAAGCATAGCGGGTATATGCAACGCAGAGGGAAACGTGCTGGGCATGATGCCCCACCCGGAGCGGGCTTCCGAGGCCGAACTTAGCTCGACGGACGGGCTCGTGATCTGGCGCTCGCTGCTTGCCCACTGCGGGGTCTAGACCGGGCGCGCCCGCCGCTGGGCTCAGCGGGTCCGGGCGCCGCGTTTCACCGGACAAGCAAGGCAGGTTGATTTGAAAGTCGATTTTCACGTTCATACCGTCTATTCGCCCGATTCGGTCATCACTTACCCCATGCTGGTGGAAGCATGCCGCCGGGAAGGCATTGACGCCGTGGCGATCATGGACCACGACGTGATCGAAGGCGCTTTCGAGTTCTCCAGGCTTTCAAAGGAGGACCTGGCGGCCGGGCGCTGGGCTCCGCGCATCCTCATCGGGGAGGAAGTGCGCACGACGGGCGGGGAGATCTGCGGCCTGTTTCTCGAGGAGTGGGTTCCCGACCACCTCTCGCCGGTGGAGACGATGGACCGCATAAGGGCCCAGGGGGGCCTTGTTTACGTACCGCATCCCTTCGACCTGCTCAAGATGAAGAGGCTCAAGGGGCGCGAGCTCGCGTCCCTGTCGGACAGGATAGACATTATAGAGGCCTTCAACGGAAAGCCCAGGCTGCCCCTGGCCAACGTCCTGGCTCGCAGGTTCCTGGCGCGCCACCCCTTTCCCCGGGGAGCCGGCAGCGACTCGCACGAGCCCACCCACCTCGGGGCGGCCTACGTGGAGATGGAGGACTTCGAGGGCCCGGATGACCTGCCGGGGAAGCTCGAGAGGGGAACCGTCAACGGGAAGCTCTACAGCCCGTTCGCCTCGGCGTACATCAGGCTCAAGATGCGGAGGAAGAGCTCGTCCGCGGTGTAAACAAGCTGAAATCCATCCGAGCGCCGTCCGCCCCCCCGCCGAGGGTAGCCGTTTCCTAGCTTTTACGCTTGGACAGATTCCATTTTTCGCCCGCCTTCAGCAGAAAAGGCACAGCGAACGCCAGCACGAGCCCGAGAATCAGCAGGGACCACCCCGCAACAGTGAAGAACCTGCTCAGGAAATCGCTGAATGACACGCCGGCGGCATTTGATCTGTACACTACCCTGAAAGCGAGCAGCTCGAGCGGCACCGTGACAATCGCAACGACCAGGAATGACAGGGTGGATATCAGGAGAGTGCCCGGAGGCTCTTTCCAGACCGGGACACCGCCTCTCTTCTTGATGGTAGTGCCCTTGTAGGTGGCCCACGGCACACCGATGCCCAGGGTCAGTATCGCGAACTGGCTCCACTGCTTGGCGAGGACAGCCATGAGCAGCCAGAACCCGGCGATGGCCAGAGCCACTATGACACCCCACACCAGACCATAGAGCAACTGAGCGGGCGATCCGTCCCACGCGCGTCGCTCACGCGTCAATCCGGACCGTCTTCCCTCTTCCATGCTGTCGATGGCGTGCCGGTCCACGGGCTCGACCGCCAGGGCGGATTCTCCAGCGATCGTATCCACGGGAGTTCTTGCCGGTATCACGGTGTCTTCAACCGCTACTTCCTCCAAGGTTGCTCCACCCGCCTGCCGCGCCGCCGGTTCAACCGCCGTGATGCCCGAGTGTTCTACCGATTCCATTACCAACCGGCCGTCCTCGAGAACGGTGACTTCGGCCGCTTCGAATGGAACAGCGTCGCGGCGACGCACCTGCCGATCGGGAACCGTAGCGTGTGACCGGGCACTTTCGAGTTCGCTTTTACAGGTAGGGCATACGAGTCGACCGCCGCTCTCAACCGAACACGTCAAGCATATCGGACGCCCACAAATCCCGCAGTCTCGTATTGCTGGTTTCGTGGGGTGTATGAAACACCCACGAAACCCGACGGAATCCGCTGTCAATAGTCGCTCCCATATATTGAGGGTACGCTCCGGTCGCCAACCCCGTGGTCGTGCAAGGCTTCCTGATCCCTAATGCTACTAAAACCCGGCGTATTCCTGCCATACCCCACCCCGGCAGGAGCAGATCTCCTATGCGTACGATCGCATCAAGGTGTTGGCGTGATCGGCGAAGTCCTTGAGCTCGGCCGGAGTGCGGAACTCCTCGCCGGTGCGTAGGAACTCCTCGCTCACCGGGTTCACGCGCAGGGGATCCAGCCCGCCGGGCGGGAGCCGGGCCGCGAAGGACTCGTAGAGCGCGGTTCCCTTGAAGACGACCAGGGGGAAGAAGACCGCGTCAAAGAGTCTGTTGGCGCGCAGCACATCCAGCGTTTGCATTATGCTCTCGCGCGTCTCACCGGGGAGACCGACAATGAATGTCAGCATCGGTCTCATGCCCGCCGAACGGACGGCCCTCGCCGCCCTCAGGACGTCCTCGACATCGAGGCGCTTGCGGACGACGGAGCGAAGAATTTCCTCGTTGAAGGTCTCCGCGCCGATGGCTACGTCGGTCACGCCGGAGGCGGCAAGGCCCCGTACGGTTTCCTCGTCAAGGTAATCGGCGCGCGTCTGCACGTGGTACGCGTACGGGAAGGCAGGCATGAACTCGAGTATGCGGCCGAGCCTTTTCCTGTTCATCGTGAAGGTCGCGTCTCCGAAAAAGAAAGACCCCCGGCCCCCCTTGAAGCGGCTCGAGCAGAACTCGAGCACCTCGCGGACGTAGGCGGGCGAGTGGAAGCGGGTGCGCCCGTTGTTGATAGCGGGGTCGAGGCAGAACGTGCAGGACTCAGGGCAGCCGCGGGAGGTCAGGAATCCCGCGCCGGCTATCCAGTCCGGCTCGGGCAGGAGCCCGGAGAGGATCTCGAACCTGTTGGCGATCTCGAACTCATCGCTAACCGTATAGGGATGGGGGAAGGCGTCCAGGGAGCGCGCGGGAGCCCGGGGCGGGTTGTGAAACACCCGTCCGCCTTCCCGGTAGCTCACGCCGCTGAGCCCGTCGAGGCTTCTTGCGAGGGCCAACCGCTCCAGGAGCTCCGCCGCCGTCACCTCTCCTTCGCCGCGAATAACGACGTCGGCGTGGCCGTCCCGGAGTATCCCGGCGGCGTTGAAGGTCGAATATATGCCGCCGGTGACCAGCGTGGCGGCCGGGCATGCGTCCTTGATCTCTCCGAGAAGCTTCCGGGAGTAGAGCGCGAGGTTATAGATCGAAAGGCTCACGAGAATGACGTCCGGGCTCTCGCGCCGGAGAGTCTCGAAGAGGTACGCCCTCGAAGCCGCCGCGGCTTCCTTCGATGCTATCGCGGCGCTGGAGAGTTCGTCCGGGACCGCGTCGGGCTCCCTGAAGGCCGCGGGGTCCCGGTGGACGTCCGCTATCACGTTGATCACTCGAAAGGGGACGTCCCGCGACTTGAGGAACGCGGCGACGTGCATCTCCCCGAAGTCCGGGGCGAGAAGTTCCTTGTTCCGCAGGACCGTCATGCGGGCGCGCCAGGCCGGCTCGGGCCTCGCCTCCATCAGGCCCAGGGCGGTCGTATCGGAAACAAGGAGCGCTTTCAACGTCCCCCCAATCGGTCAGGACACGGTCTTGCTATCGCGCAGGATAGCAGACTGCGGGCGCGAGGGCAGCCGCCGGGACCGGCGACCGGTCGCCCGAAACGCCGAAAGCCCCCACTCGGGGGGCTTTCGCGACCACCTCAAATCTCCCGCGCTGACGTGCCGCTGATGTGCCTTATGGGGGACAATATATACCTTACATCCGGTTGAATCAACCATTCGGGGGAGAAAATTCTCACTATTATTTTAGCTTCCGGGCGCTGGAGCGTTCCAAGGACCGCGACGGCCATGATAGGGGAACACACCCCTGTTATAATCTGGAGAAGGCGGAATGGAGGAGTGTTGACCAAGAGAACGGGATCGATTGTATCCCTTATTGCTTGCACATTATTGATCGCGCTGGCTTCGTCCGGATGTGGAGGAGGAGGCGCGTCCACCAATGCTGCGTCCACCCCCTCGAAACCGACGACCACGGCGGAGGGCCGGAGCATGTCCTCGATAATCTCGGGTTACGCGAAGCTGTCCGCCGACGAGGTAGCGGCCGCGCTGGAAGCCCTCAGGTGCGCCGAAGACGCGAACTGCGGTTCGGCTTTCAAGGCCATGGAAGTCAGGTCACAGGAGGACTGGGCGTGCGTGGAAGTCCAGGAGATCAACGTCCCGCTCGAGGAGAGCGTGACCTTCAGCGTCTATCTCAGGGAGAAAAACCCCGGCCGCTGGGAGGTCATCCAGACCGGTACGGGCCTGACGGTGGACGATATCCCCGGCGCACCCACCGAGAATTTCAATTGACCGGGGGGTTGTCGAGCCGGTCCTGACGTGTCCCGCCTATCCCGCGACTGTAATCGGGCCGAGCGCGCAATCCGCGTCCGGGAGCACGCGAGCGCTCTTGCGCCCGGGACGAGCCCGCACGGGCGGTCCGCCCGAAGAGAAGAGCCGGGGCCCCGGGGCCCCGGCTCCATAGTGTTCCGGCGCTGATTGTTACTTCAGCTTGTCCCTGCCGAAGCCCAGGACGTTGCGCGCGGTTATGAGCATCTGAATCTGGCCGGTGCCCTCGAAGATGTCATTGATCTTCGCGTCACGCATCCACTTCTCGAGCAGGACCTGCCGCGAGTACCCGAGTGGGCCCATCAGCTCGACGCACTTCTGGGTGATTTGCGTGACGGCGAGACCCGCCTTCGCCTTGGCCATGGAGGCCTGCAGGCTGTTGCGCTCGCCGTTGTCGAGCATCCATACAGCTCGCCAGGTGAGCAACCGCGCGGCCTTGAGGTTAGCCTCCATTTCAGTGATGTCACGCTCTATGGCGGTCATGTTTGATGGGTTGATGCCGTAGCGGATCTCAACGCCCTCTTCCGCGAGCGCCTGCTTCACGTAGTCCAGAGCGGCCCGGCCGACGCCGATCGCCATCGCCGCCACCATGGGCCTGGTAGCGTCGAAAGTGGCCATTACGCCCTTGAAGCCCTTCTCGCCGGCTTTCTTGGGGTCGACCACCTCGGCGCTTCCGAGGATGTTCGCCTCGGGTATGCGGCAGTCCATGAACGAGAGCGAGACGGTGTCCGAGCAGCGGATGCCCATCTTTTCCTCTACCTTGGTGATCTGCATCCCCGGCGCACCGTGCTCCACTATAAACGGCTTGATGCCGGCACGGCCCGCCTTCGGGTCAACAGTCGCCCAGACGACGACAAAGCCCTCGGAGTCCTCGAGCGCGCTCTTGCCGCTCGTTACGAAGATCTTTTCTCCGTTGAGCACCCATTCGTTGCCGTCCTTGACCGCCGTGGTCCTGAGGTTGGCCGTGTCGCTGCCCGCTTCGGGCTCGGTGATGGCCATCGCGCCCCACACGGGTTTGTCGCCCGAGAAGCGGGCCAGGAACTGCTCTTTCTGCTCGGGAGTGCCCGTGGCCTGGACCGCGGCTCCCCCGAGGCCCTGTCCCGGGAACGCGAGCGCTATGCCGGCGTCGCCCCAGAATATTTCCTCGACCGTCACCGCCGTGGTGAGCTGGCGCTCACTCCGCTTCTTCTCGCCGCCTTCCTCCTTCTTGCCGCCGCCGCTCATGGCGCCGCCGACGCCGCCCTTCATGAAACCGTGCACCATGTTCAGCAGGTCCAAGGGCTTCTCGTGCTCCTCTTCGTCGTACTTCCTCGCCTGCGGGCGGACGGCCTGCTCGGCGAACATGCGCAGCATCTTCTGCGTGCCCTTTATCTTGGGGGAAAGTTCAAAATCTATCGTCACTCGGATCACCTCCTAGATCATTACCATGCCTTCGAGGGTGGAAAACGCGCGCGCGTTGCGGAACCAGAGCTCCGGCATGTTGTCGCGCACGTACCCGTGGCCGCCCATCACCTGCACCGCGCCGTCACAGACCTTCATGCACTTGTCCGCGGCGTAGTTCTTGGCCAGCGCCGCCTCCTTCGAGAACTCCTCGCCGCGGTCGCATTTCCAGGCTGCCTCCCACACGAGCATCCTCGTCGCGTCGACCTCCATGAACATCTCCGCCACCATGAATGCTATGGCCTGGCGGGACCCTATCGGATCGCCGAACGCGATACGCTCCTTCGCGTAGTCGCGTGAGTGCTCGGCCGCGCGGCGCATCATGCCTATGGCGACGGCGGCCAGTCCCAGGCGCGCCCGGGAAAGGACGTTGAGGTAGTCGATGCCGGCGCCGGACCCCACCTTCGCGGACAGCGGAACCCGGATATCGTTGAGCTCCACCTCGTAGGTCTTGAGGGCCTTCAGGCCCATGTTCTTCTCGGGCTCCTCTCCGATGACAAGGTTCTCCGAGGCCCTCGGGACCACGAATGCCTGTACCCCGGCGAAGCCGCCGCCCGGTTCGGTTGTCGCGAACACGAGCAGGTTATCGGAATCGGCGGCAAGCGGGACGAGGCACTTCTTGCCCTTCATTACGTACTCTTCTCCGTCCCGTACCGCCGTCGTCGCGAGCGATGAGGCGTCGAAGCCGAATCGGGGCTCTATTATCGCCGCGCCCACCGGGACAAACTCCTCCCCGCAGGCGGCCGGGAGCAGTTGCTTTTTCTGTTCCTCCGTCCCGTGCAGCAGGATAGTGTAAGCCGCTACCGTCGGGGAGCAGAGGTGCAGGGCGGTTGACAGG
>CAZAIS010000093.1:0-8020 GCA_964485255.1 uncultured Acidimicrobiales bacterium
GGTACGGCTCAGCCGGCAGCGGAATGGACTTCTCGCGGAAGAGTGCTTGACGGGACCGGTACGCGCTCCGGCTTCTCAAAAACGGGCCATCATGGCGCTTGCGCTCGAGCGGCGTATTCCAAGCCCTGGGATCACCTGATCGCCAGGGTTTCCTCCACGGGGAGGCCCATCTGCTTGGCCATGAGGATGAAGTCGTGGGGCTGGTTGGACGCCTTCATGGCGGTCTGGAAATCGATGAGCCCGTCCGCGTAGAGCGAGACCAGGGACTGGTTGAAGGTCTGCATCCCGTAGAACTCGCCGTCGGCGATGATCTCCCGCATGACCGCGGTGGGCTCCTCGTTGAGCAAGCACTCCGCCAGCCTCCCGTTCATTACCATTATCTCGACCGCGGGAACCCGGCCCCCGCCATCGCAACGCGGGAGCAGCAGCTGGCTGATGACGCCGCCCAGGGTGCTGGTCATGGTGATCCTGACCTGCTTCTGCTGGGTGGGCGGGAAGAAGTCGATCATCCTGTTCACGGTCTCAGTAGTGTCCTGCGTATGGAACGTCGAGAGCACCAGGTGCCCCGTCATCGCTATGTTCATGGCTGAGGTCACGGTCTCGACGTCCCTCATCTCTCCCACGAGGATGACGTCGGGGTCCTGGCGCGTCACGTGCCTGAGGGCCTCGCGGTACGAGTTTGTGTCCGAGCCGATCTCTCTCTGGTGAATGATGCACTTCTTGTCGACGTGCAGTATCTCTATCGGGTCCTCGATGGTTATTATGTTGAGTCGCTGGTTCTCGTTGAGGAAGTCGACCATGGAGGCGAGCGTCGTCGTCTTGCCGCTCCCGGTCGGACCGGTTATCAGGACGAGCCCCCTCGCTTCCTCGGCGAGCCTCTTGAGCACGGGAGGTAGTCCAAGCTCCTCGAACGTCGGGATCTTCTTGGTGAGCACGCGTCGTATGGAGATGCCGACAGTGCCGCGCTGCTTGAAGATGTTGGCCCGAAACCGCCCCAGGCCCGCTACGCTGTAGGCGAAGTCCGCCTCGTTCGTCTCGTGAAACTCGCGCGCCTGTTTCTCGTCCATCAAGGAAAACGCTATCTCCACGACGTCGGTGGGCGACAGCCTCGGGTAGTCCGCCTCGAAGAGCGCTCCGTCCACGCGCAGGAACGGCGGGCTCCCCGCCTTGATGTGGATGTCCGACGCCTGGTTCTCCACCGACAGCGCCAGCAGGGGTTGAAGGTCCAAATCTACCGCCTTTCAGTCCTGTTCCGCGTCAACCTCGAGACCTCAAGGGCGACACCTCAAGTCAACCCGTCTCCCGCCCGACCTGGTCGATCACGTCCCGCGCCCTGTCGGGATACGCCGAGGCCTGTGCGGGCTCATCCTTCCCTGGAACGTCGACCCCGGCAAGCCCCGCCACCGTCTGCACGATCGACCGGGCCTGGGCATTGAGGTTATACCCGCCCTCCAGGGTCACAATGAGTCTACCACTACAGCAATCCTCGGAGAATCCCACCAGCAGGTCGGTCATCTTCCTGTAGGAGGAGTCGGTCAGGCGCATGGAGCACAGCAGGTCGCCCGCGTGGCTGTCATACCCGGCGGAGATCAACACCAGGTCTGGATCGAACTTCCTGCCCGCGGGGATGATCGCGCGCTCGAGGGCGGCCAGGTAGTGCTCCTCGCCGGTGCCCGCCGGGAAAGGGAAGTTCATCGTCAGGCCTTCGCCCCTGCCGCTGCCGGTCTCGTCGACCCAGCCGGTCCCCGGGTAGTGCGGGTACTGGTGCATCGAGATGTACAGGACTTCCGCGTAGTCGTAGAAAGTGTCCTGGGTACCGTTACCGTGGTGCGCGTCCCAGTCGACGATCATTACCCGCTCGAGCCCTTTGCGCTCGATCGCGTACTTCGCGGCGAGTGCTACGTTGTTGAATATGCAAAACCCCATCCCCCTGCTCGGCAGGGCGTGGTGCCCGGGGGGCCTGACCATGCAGAACGTCCGCCTGGATTCCCCCTCCAGGCACCAGTCCACGCTCTCCAGGAGGGCTCCGGCCGCCTTGAGCGCGGCCGCGTAGGTGGCCTCCGACACCGCCGTGTCCATGTCCAGGTGCCCGCCGCCGCCCGTGGAGACATCCCTAACCTGTTCTATGTACCTCGGGGAATGCACGAGTTCGATCTCGTCGACCGTTGCGTCGCGCGGCGAGATCACTTCGATGCCCTCGAGGAGCCCGGAGTCGGTCAGCGCTTTCATGGCCACCGGAAGGCGCTCGGGCCGCTCAGGGTGCCCGTATCCCGTCTTGTGCTCCTCGAACAGCGGGTCGAAGTAGACGACGACTTCCGCCATCGATACCACCTTTCTCCGGTGTGGCCCCGCGCCTTCGCGCGGGCCTTTACAGCGCTCCGCGCGGGCCGGTTGAAAGCCCGCTCGACAAGAAAGGCCCCTTACCGGGGCCTTTCTCCAACCTTCGAAACGTTTATCTCACGGCCTTACGGCTCCACAGAAGTTCGTTCGAGCGGAGAGCGATGCCACCTTGACCACGTCGCCCGACTGCGGCGCGTGGATGAAGCTGTCCCCTCCGACATAGAGCCCCACGTGTCCCCATCCGCGGAATCCGAGGATGTCCCCGGGCGAGAGTTCGCCGACGCTCACCGCCGTGCCGCAGTTGGCCTGGGCGTAAGAGCTATGGGAGATCGATATGCCTGCACCAACCCGGTAGCAGTACTTGGTGAGGCCTGAGCAGTCGAAGCTGTTGGGACCCTCTGCTCCCCATACGTAGGGCTTCCCCAACTGGTCGTAGGCAACCCCCACGACGCCCCCGTGGGGCGCTCCCGGCGGCCTGGTGCGCCGCGCGACCGCGCTGGAAGGTGTCGCGCTGCGACTGCTGGAGGAAGAGCGAGAACTGGTCTGCGCCATCCTCTGCTCCATCGCCGCCCGGATCTGCGATTCCACGTTGGACAGCTTGCCCTTGGCGCCCGAGAGGTCGTTTTCCACGGCCGCTTTCGCGTCGGAAATCTCCTTGCGCGCCGCCTCCTGCTCAGCCTTCTGCTGCTGCAGGCCCGCTCGCGCCTGCTCCAGCTTGGCCTTCGCGTCTTTGACCTGGGCGACCATCTGGGCGTCGCGCTGACCGACCTTCTTCGCCAGGTCGAGCCCTACCAGGAACTCGTCGAAGTTGCCGGCGCTGACCACCACGTCCACGAACCCGAAGTGGCGCGTGACGTACATCGCCCTGATGCGGTTGTTAAGCCGGGTCTTGTTCGCGTCCAGCGTCTGCTCGGCCTCGGTCAACTGGACCTTGTTCTCGGAAATCTTGTTCCTGGTTTCCTCGAGCCGCACGCAGGCGTAATTGTAACGCTCGACCGAGTCCTCCAGCTTCTGCTGCAACTGGTTCACTTCCCGCTGCGCGGACGCCTTCTGGTCATCAAGGGTCTGCGCGAGCGCGATCGGTGTAAGTACCAGTGCGAGTGTTATGACAAGTGCGGGTAACAGGAATAAGGCTTTTCTTGGCCTTCTCACTACGATATTACCAAACCCCCCCATATGGTCTTCTCTAATGACAGCCACCAGCCGAACCCGGATATTATACGTATCTGCAACATGCCTGTAAACATCCCGGTCTGCTCGGGCAAATCGTCGGCCATTTTACCACAGGCCCGGCTTGCCAGGCAAACGGGCCGCGCCCCTATCGCGCCCGTCAACTCCCTCCAGGACCATATTTCGACCAGCCCGCGGGCTCGACCTTTAGGCCCGGGGCTCCGGTGCCACGCGCTGCGAAAGGACAGCGTGGAAGCTTGGGTGAAACTATATATTGAGATATCGCCTTAGATCCGCACAAAATATGCTATCCAGGCGGTGGAAGGCAGAGGTGTAACTTGAACAGGGAAGAGAGCGTTTTTCCGTTCGCGGCGGTCGTGGGACAGGAACAGGTCAAGCTTGCCCTGCTGCTGAACGCCGTCAGCCATGAAGTCGGCGGGGTCCTCATCCGCGGCAGGCGGGGCACGGCGAAATCGACCCTGGCGCGGGGACTCGCCCACCTGCTGCCCGAGATCGATGTCGTCACCGACTGTCCGTTCTCCTGCGACCCCACCGACATCGAGTCGCTGTGCGGCTACTGCGCCGGGAACCTCGCCCTGGAGGGATCCCTGGCCACGAGCAGGGCCAGGATGAAGATCGTGACGCTGCCTCTCAACGCGACCGAGGAGATGGTCGTCGGCACTCTCGATATCGAGAAGGCCCTGCGTCGGGGCGAGCGGTCGTTCGACCCGGGAATGCTGGCCAAGGCGAACCGCGCCATCCTCTATGTCGACGAGGTGAACCTCCTGGAGGACCACATCGTGGACATCCTGCTGGATTCGGCGGCCATGGGGGTCAACGTGGTCGAGAGGGAGGGAATCTCCTTCCGCCACGGCGCCCGGTTCATACTGGTAGGCACGATGAACCCCGAGGAGGGCGACCTGCGCCCCCAGCTCGAGGACCGCTTCGGCCTATGCGCGGAGGTCGAGGGCCAACCGTGCGCCCGGGACCGCGCGGAGATACTCCGCCGCAACCTGGAGTTCGCCAGGAACCCGCTGGAGTTCGAGTCCAGGTGGCATGCGGAGCAGGAGTCCTTCAGGACGCGGATACTTGCCGCGCGCGAGCGCTACGGCTCGGTCGAAGTCGACGGGGACGCGCTCGAGGCGGTCGCCGTGATAGTCGAGCGCGCGGGCGCCGACGGCCACCGCGCGGACCTTTCCATGCTGCACTCGGCCCGCGCGCTGGCCGCTTTCGAGGAGCGGGACGCGGTTCGGCTCGAGGACATAGCCCGCGTGGCGACCCTGGCGCTCAACCACAGGATGCGCAGGGGCCCGCTCGGCATCGAAGACGGCCGGCTGCTCGACTTGCCCGATTTGATGAAAGGGCTCACCGCCACCGAGCAGGTCGAGCTCCCGGGCTTCTCGCAGCCCGACCTCCTCACCCCCGGTGACCGTGAAGCGCCGGGCATGGAAGAGGCCGGGAGCGGGCGGTCCGTCGAGGTTTCATCCTGTCGCCACCCGGGCCGGGCCGAACGAGATGGTATGGAAAAGGCCGGGAGCGGGCGGTCCTTCGAGGATGTCCGGGGCGCGTTCGAGGATGTTGAGGTGCCCGAGGCGCGACCGCCGTCGCCCGCCGCGCCCGGGAAGAGAAGTCTTCCGCAGGCGGCTGATTCGCCTCGTGGGCGTTACTACAGGAGCGCGAGGCCGCCGTCCTCCGGGCGGATCGCTCCCTCCGACATCGCGATCGACGCGACGATTCGGGCATCCGCGGCGCGGGCCGCCGGCGAAGATGGAAGGCCTGAAGTTCTTCCCGAGGACATCAAGATCAAGGTGCGCAAGAGGAAGTGCGGTTCCTCCATACTGTTCGTGGTTGACGCCAGCGCTTCCATGGGCGCGAAGAAACGCCTGGAGGCCTCCAGGCAGGCCATAATGTCCCTTCTGGTGGAGGCTTACCAGAAGCGCGACAGGGTCGGCCTGGTGGTGTTCAAGGACGACGCCGCCCAGCTCGTCATGAGCCCCACGTCCAGCCCTGCCCTGGCCGGCAGGCTGCTCGGCGAACTGGCGCCGGGCGGCACCACGCCGCTCTCCCACGGGCTCGCCATGGGATACCAGGTCCTGGACCGGGAGCTTGCCAGGAACCCCCAACCCTCCGCTGTGCTTGTCCTCATTTCCGACGGGGGCGGCAACGTCACCATGGGCTCGTCCGACCCGATACGTGAAGCCGTCGAGGTCGCGCGGGAGATACGTGATCGCGGCATCAAGTCCATCGTACTCGACAGCGCGCCCAGGCTCGAGGGCTCGCCCCTGGCATCGAGGCCGACCGCCGCGAGGCGCATCGCAGACGCGCTCGCCGCCGCGTATTTCCCCGCCCGCAACATCTCCGGAGAAGCCATAGCTGAAACGGTAGTAAAGGCGGCGTCGCGCGAAGACACCTCCTCCGCCCCCGGTCCGGCGGCGGCCGGGCGCAGGGGCTCGGGGGCTCGAAAGCCCGCCGGTTGACCCGGGCCGGAAGCGACCGGGCGCGGATTTGCCAACCGTTCGAACGTTCCACTAGAATTGTCTAACAGCGGGCGGCTATCTGCAGTGGAAGGAACCGGGATGGTTATAGCCAGCAACCTGATAAGGATCATCGAGAAGAACTCTTCGGTCATTGCCGACCGCTGGGTGGATGACGTTACCACGCTGCCGTACACGCGCTCGTACTGGAACGTACCTCTCGAGGAGTTGCACGAGCGGGCCGACAGCGTCTGCAGCAGGATAGGCTACTTCCTGGGGCGGCGCCTGCCCCGCGAGAAGCTCGCTGCCTTCTACATGCGAATGGGAGAATCCCGCCGCGCAGATGGTTACGGGGTCGAAGAGGTCGTGATGGCGCTCATGCTGCTGAAGCGGCACATCTGGCTGTTCGTGCTCCAGGAGGGGTTTCTGACCACCAGCCTGGAGCTCTACCAGGCCCTCGAGCTCAACAACCGCGTCGTGCTCTATTTCGACAGGGCGATCTATTACGTAGCCAAGTCCTACTCGGAGCTCGACGAGAAGGAAGCGGCCGAGGGAGAGTAAAACCCGCCGCCCGGTCGTCATTCAAGGCACCACACCAGAGGGGTCCCGACGCTCCCGCCGGCATCGAGGCGCGTGGTGGAGCCAGCTTTGCTATCGCGCCGGTTTTCTGTTAATCTCGACGAAACTCACAAAGGCGCAACTCTGTGAACACCGGCACGCGTAACGTTCAGGCAACTAGAAACCTGCAGTGGCTGTTTCTCGTTCCGGCATCCCTGGCGCTCGTCTTCGGGACGTCGTTCGCGCGGCCTCTCCCGTACGGGATAGTCCTGGCGGCGGGAGCTCTCTGCAACGGGCTCTTCTACCTGGTGCCCCCGGTACTGCTCGACTCCAGGCGCGCCGCGGCGCTTTTCGGCCTGCAGGTCTTCGTCAACACGACGGTTATCGCGCTCGCCGCCGGGTTCTCGGGGGGCCTCGCGAGCCCGCTGTATCCGTTCCTCCTCGCGGCCCTGCTGGTGCCCGCGGCTACCTCGAGCCCACCCGCGACCGCCTTTGCTTCGGCTTACGCCATACTCGCGTTCCTCCTGTGCGGAACCCTCCTCTCCAGCGAATCCATAAGCAAGTCCGTCGCGTTCATCGAGATTTCGCTCCTCGCGCTCTTCCCGGTGAGCGTCAGCCTCGCGCTCTCGACTTACCGGCGACGGCTGCGCGACCGCGAGACGTTCTCGACCCTTTACAGGATCAGCCGCTCCCTCGGGGAGTCCCTCGACCTCAAGCAGGTTCTGAACAGACTGCTCGTCGAAATGGACAGCGTGTTCCGCACGGACATCAGCTCCGTGCGTCTGCTCGACCCCGGCACGAACAGCCTGGTCGTAGAAGCCTCGGGCGCCGGCGTGGAGGAGATCGATCGGGAGCAGATCGTCATCCGCATGGGTGAGGGATTCATAGGCTGGGTCGGCAAGACCGGGGAGCCCTTTATCACCAGTGACATAAGCAAGGACCCCCGCTTCGCGACCTTCCCCAAGGCCAGAAAGAAGGTAGCCTCGGCCATCGCTGCGCCCATCAAGATAGGGGAGCGGACCGTCGGTGTGATCTCCTGCGCCAGCTCGACGCGGAAGAGGTTTAACGCGGACGACCTAGACCTGCTGGTTTCGGTCGCGAGCCTTTCCGCGGCGGCGATCGAGAGGGCCGACCTGTACCAGCAACTCCTTTCCCGGGGGGAAGCGGTAATGGAGAGCATGGCCGACGGGCTCCTGGTGGTGGACCGTGAGTGCCTGGTGGTGATGACGAACCGCGCCGCCCGCGAGATGCTGAACTCGAGACCGGGCCGCCACGATCCTCTGGAGGGAATCCTGAAGGGAACCGTTGCGGAGTGGCGATCCGTTTGCCGCGACATCAAGAACAGGGTAATCGAGAACCCCGGTGAAGCTGCCCCGGCCTTCACGCTCGACCTGAAGGTGATCGCCGGGAGGCGTGAGGGAACCGTACTTCGCGCTCGGGTATCGCCGGTCGTGAGCCAGTGGAGCAAGGTGATAGGC
>CAZAIS010000094.1:0-7950 GCA_964485255.1 uncultured Acidimicrobiales bacterium
GCGGGTGGCGCTGCGTGTACGAGCCCGGCGCGGTCGGCTATCATCGCCGGGGCGGGGCGGGCTACCGGAAGTCCCTGCTGGTGGAGAGGCACAACCTGAAGAACCGCTACCTCATGATGATCAAGAACGACTCGGCCCGCTTCCTCCTGCGAAACCTCCCCGGCTTGCTGGTTGTAGAGGTCTTGAAGGACGGTGCGCTGCTCGCGCGTTGCCCCCGGGCGCTGGCGGCCCTGGCGGACGTTGTGAGACTGCTCCCGGCGATGGTCCGCAAGCGGCGGATAATACAATCCCGCAGGCTGGTGCCGGCGCGGGAGCTCGACCCCTGGTTTCAGCCGTTCGACTACGGCAAGTGGATCAGGCGGCACCTGCTGAACAGGGGCGAGATGGCGACAGAGGCGATGAAATGAGCGATGCAGCGGGCCGGGACGCCGCGCCGGGCCCGGGTCCGGAGCGCGGCGGGGTGGCCGCGATAATCATAAACAAGAACGCCAGGGATCTCCTGGCCGAATGCCTCGATACCGTGCTCGCGCAGGAGTATGAGGGTGGGATCACAACCTGGGTGGTCGATAACGCTTCAACCGACGGGAGTCCCCGTACCGTGTTGAACGGTTACACCGGGGTGAACCTGGTGTGGAACCGGGACAACGCCGGGTACGCCCGCGCCTGTAACCAGGGGATAAAGGTCACCGGCGAGCCGTACATCGTGATCATGAACAGCGACACGGCACTCTCCGCCGATACATTCTCACGGGTCGTGGACTACATGGATCGGAACCCCCGCACGGGCGTGGCGGCGCCCAGGCTCCTGAACAGTGACGGAAGCCTCCAGTACTCCTGCCGCGAGTTCCCTTCGGTAAGGACCGCGTTTCTCCACGCGTTTCTCGGCCTGCTCAAAGGCGATAACCGGCATTCCGCCGGGTACAAGAAGATGGATTGGGACCACCAGCGTGAATCCGAAGTACCCTGGGTCTCGGGAGCTTTCATGGCGCTCCGACGCGAGGCGCTCGAGCAGATCGGGGGCTTCGACGAAGGGTATTTCATGTACGTGGAGGACGTGGACTTGTGCTGGCGCATGTGGCGCTCGGGCTGGAGCGTTGGTTACGTGCCTGGAGGAGACGTATACCACCACGTCGGGATGAGCAGCCGCGCCACACCGACGCGGATGGTATTCCACCATCACGTGAGTATGTTACGCTTCCACCGGAAGACCTATGACGGGCCCATGCGCCGCGCGGTTAACCTGGCGGTGGCGGCGGGAGTGGCGGTGCGGTTTGCCCTGATCGTGGGGCTCAACGCTTGTTTCAGGGTCCGGGGCGCCCTGGGTGGGGCCGCCCGTATCATCATGCCCGGGAGACAGTGATGGAGCGAGTCCTGATAACCGGGGCGGACGGGTTCGTCGCCTCTCACCTGATAGCGGAACTCGACCGCGAGGTAGCGTGCGGGATCGCCGGCATAGGACTCAAGAGCGAGCCGCTTGCCGACGCCGGACTCCTCGATTACAGGGTCCTGGACATGACCGGGTACGAGCCCCTCCAGGAACTGCTCGCCGAGATTCGCCCCGACGCGGTTTTTCACCTTGCGGCGATGCCCTCGGTGGCGCTGTCGTGGCAGGACCCCTGGAGCACCTACAAGGTCAACGTTCTCGGTCAGGTCAACCTTATGGAGGCGATCCGTAAGCTAGGCCTGGAAACGTCGTTTCACATCGCCTGCTCGAGCGAGGAGTACGGCAAGGTCCGCCCCGGCGAAATGCCCATGGTCGAGCGGATGCCGTTCAACCCCTGCAGTCACTACGCGGTGAGCAAGGTGACCCAGGAAGTGCTAGGTCTCATGTACCACCAGGCCTTCGCCTGGAGGGTTCTGGTGACCCGGGGGTTCAACCAGGCCGGCCCCGGGCAGGCTCCCGATTTCGTCATCTCTTCGTTCGCCCGGCAGATAGCCCTTATCGAAGCGGGTGTCTGCGAGCCCGTCATGAAGGTGGGGAACCTGGAGGCGAAACGTGATTTCATGGACGTGCGAGACACCGTGCGGGCGTATCGCATGGTGATGGAGCACGGCGCCGGGGGCGCGTCCTACAACGTCTGCAGCGGCCGGGCCTATGCCGTATCGGAGATTCTGGACAAGCTGCTGGGCATCTCGGGGGCGGACATACGGGTCGAGCGGGACCCCGGCCGCCAGAGACCCAGCGATATCCCCCTTCTCCTGGGGGACAACACGAAGCTCCGAGAGGAGACCGGGTGGGAGCCTCTCATCGGGATCGACGAGACTCTCTCGGATACGCTCGACTACTGGAGGGCGCGCGTCGGACAGGAGGTACAGAGTTGAAAGCCGCGATGCTCGTTGGAGGCTTCGGGACACGCTTGAGGCCCCTGACCGTGACGACCCCCAAGCCGATGCTGCCGCTGGTCAACTTGCCGTTTCTCGAGATCGAGCTCCTGCACCTCAAGCAGTACGGAATCGACGAGGTAATACTCTCCACCGGTTATCTTCCCGCGATCTTCGACGAGTATTTCGGGGATGGGTCGAAGCTGGGCATCAAGCTCGTTCACGTCACCGAGGACGAGCCGCTGGGCACCTGCGGCGCGATAAAGAACGTCGCCGGGCACCTCGGCGAGGGGCCCGTAATCGTCTGCAACGGCGATATCCTCACCGACCTGGACATATCGGCTCTCATCGAATACCACCGGGCCAAGGAAGCCATGGTAACGATCACCCTGACGCCCGTCGAGGACCCGACCGCCTACGGTCTCGTCCCCCTTGACGAGGACGGGCGGATCAAGGAATTCCTGGAGAAGCCCTCCTGGGACCAGGTCGTAACCAACCTGATCAACGCCGGGACCTACGTCCTGGACCCGAAGGTGCTCGAGGACGTGCCGCCGGGCGAGAATTACTCTTTCGAACGACAGCTCTTCCCCGACCTCCTCGAGGGGGGCGGCCGCCTCTTCGGTTTCCCGTCCGACTGCTACTGGCTGGACCTGGGCACGCCCGAGAAGTACCTGGCCGCCCACCACGACATACTCGAGGGGGAGATCGAGGTGGCCATGCGCGGTGCGGCAATGGAGCGTAACGTGATAGCCGGAGAGGGCGCCGAGATCGATGAGACCGCGCAACTGCTCGGGCCCCTGCTTATCGGGGACGGCGTGAAGATCGGCCCCGGTGCCAGGATCATGCCCAAGACGTGTCTGGGTAACGGCGTAACCGTCGGGGAGGCGGCGAGGCTTGAGGGTTCTGTGGTGCTGGACGGGGCGACCATCAAGGAGCGCTGCGTGGTCGAGGAGAGCATCATCGGCCGTAACGTCGTCCTGGGCGCCGCCTGCCATGTTGCGGAGTGCTCTGTCTTGGGTGATAATATCGTTTCTGGTGACGACAACGAGTTCCGAAAAGGGATTCGTGTTTGGCCTTCGACTGTGATCGAGGCCGGAAAAATCAAGTTCTGAGGAGGCCGGCGCCTGGCCGGCAAGGTTTTTTTTAGGCGCGGAGTCGAGGCGGGTTGAGACGCCCGCCGTGACCTGGTTACGCGGAGGTGCGTATTGAGGGTATTGATTACTGGAATAACCGGGTTCGCCGGAAGCCACCTGGCTGAGTATTGCCTTTCCCGCGGTGACGTCGAGGTGTTCGGCACCGCGCGGTGGCGCAGCCGGATGGACAACGTCGGGTCGATAGTCGATGACGTGACACTTTTCGACTGCGACCTCAAGGACTCGGTCGCCGTCAGGCATTGCCTGGCGGACGTGAGGCCGGACTTCATCTTCCACCTGGCGGCGCAGAGCTTCGTCCCGACCTCGTGGAAAGCCCCGGTCGAGACCGTCTGCACCAACATGGTGGGAGAGATCAACATCTTCGAGGCCGTGCGCGAGCTCGGGCTGAGTGACACCCGCATTCAGCTCGCCGGCTCGAGCGAGGAGTACGGCATGGTCTACGAGGACGAGGTGCCTATCAAGGAGACAAACCCGTTGAGGCCCCTGAGCCCTTACGGCGTCAGCAAGGTGGGACAGGACCTGCTCGGATACCAGTATCACAAGAGCTACGGCTTGAAGACCGTGCGCACTCGCGCTTTCAACCATACTGGGCCGCGGAGGGGCGACGTCTTCGTGTCCAGCAACTTCTCCAGGCAGATAGCGGCTATCGAGAAGGGGAAGACGGAGCCGGTGATCAAGGTGGGCAACCTCGATGCGAGACGTGACTTCACGGACGTCAGGGACATGGTGAAAGCCTACTGGCTGGCACTGGAGAAGGGTGTGCCGGGAGATGTCTACAACCTCGGCTCGGGCAAGGACGTGACCATCAGGAAGATGCTGGACATGCTCCTGTCCTTCAGCGACATCGAGATCGAGGTCAGGCAGGATCCCGAGAGGATGCGCCCGTCCGACGTCGAGATACTCCTCGCCGACACGACCAAGTTCCACGGTCTTACCGGTTGGGAGCCCGAGATAACCCTCGAAAAAACCCTCGAAGACCTGCTGGATTTCTGGCGCGAGAGAGTCTAGCGGCGGACCGCACTCTCACGAAGCGCGATATCGCCGGCCGCCCGAAACGGAATTCGCGGTGTAGTGAAGGCAAGAGGCCCCGTATGTGGAATTAGGGGTCGGCGCGGCGAGTTCCAGGGCCGGACACGGGCCGGCTTTCCTGGAAACGCGTGACGACGGTCACGGTTTCTCAGGCGATGGCAATTGGTCGAACTCGGTACCGACGGATGGCGCGGAGCCACGAGCCGCGACTCCGCCGGGAACCGGTGGGCGCGGATGTGGATCTCATCAGTACCGTGAAGTCGAAGGAGTGAGCATCACCGTGAAACCGAAGATAGAACTCGACAACTTGGCCGAGCTGGCGACCATCGACGTCTCCGACATGCTCGGCGTGCTCGAGGAGTTTCCCGGGCAACTGGAGGAGGCGATCCGGATCGGTCGCTCGGACGTCGGGCTCCCGTCCCTTGACGGACCGCGCGCGGTGGCGGTCCTGGGCATGGGAGGGTCGGGGATATCGGGCGACGTCGTGGCGGCGCTAGCGGGCGCCGACGGGTATACGCAGCCGGTGACAACCGTGAAAGGCTACCGGCTTCCCCCCTTCATCGACGCGGAAAGCCTCGTGTTCGCCGTATCGTATTCCGGCAACACCGAGGAAACGCTGGAGGCTTTGGAGGAGGCCCTGAAGCGCGGCGCGGCGGTTATCGCGGTGTCGAGCGGCGGCAGTCTGGCCGAAATCGCCGAGGAGAGGAGCATCCCGCTGTTCGAGATACCGGGCGGCATGCAGCCACGAGCTTCCTTGGGGTATCTCTTCGTGCCGATCCTTTGCGCGCTCGAGCGAATGGGCATGCTCCGGGGGGTTGCCGAGCGCCTCGAAGCGGCGGCGCGGCTCATGGAGCTGCGCCGCACAGAGTACGGGATCTCCTCGAGGTCCGAGGACAACCCGGCCAAGCGTCTGGCACGGGACCTGGTGGGTTACGCGCCTATTGTCTACGGCGCCGAAGGCTATCTATCGGTGGCCGCGTCACGCTGGAAGGCCCAGTTCAACGAGATGGCGAAGGTCCCTTCTTTCAATAATTATTTCCCCGAGTTGAACCACAACGAGACCGTGGGCTGGCAGAACCTCGGGGAGGTCTGCGGCAAATGTCACGTCATCGCTCTCGGCGAGCCGGGTATATACGACAGGATAGACAAGCGGGTGAGAATCACCCTCGATCTCATACAGGAATCGGTCGGCCGCACGACGAGGGTGTGCGCGAGGGGCTCCAACACGGTGGAGCGGCTGCTCGATCTCATGTACCTCGGGGACTACACCAGCGTGTTCCTGGCCCTGCTCTTGGGACAGGACCCCACTCCTGTAACGCGCATCGAGAACCTCAAGAGGCAGCTCTCGGAGTAGCGCGAGTCTTCCCTGATAGTCTACCCGGGATCACGAATCGATAAGGAGGGGCCGTTCCGATGCTCGATCCGGCGGAAGTGAAGCCGAAGGCCGCCGAGGCCGCGGCATTACTCGAGAAGAAGCTCGGTGCCGCCTGCGCCGTTGCCGTCGTGCTCGGCACCGGATGGGACGGCCTGGCTGATGGATACCCCGTGCTGGAGGGCATCGGTTTCGGCGAGGTCCCCGGCTTCGGGGCCGCGAGCGCGCCGGAGCACGCCGGACGCATCGACCTGGTCGAGACTTCCGCCGGCCCCGTCATCGTCCAGCGGGGGCGGTTGCACCGCTACGAGGGTTACTCTTCGCTGGAGACGACATTCCCGGTGTGGGTGTATGGAGCCATGGGAGTGAAGGTACTCGTGCTCCTGTCAGCCGTCGGCAGTCTCAATCCCGCGTACATGGCGGGCGACCTGATCGTGATCAGGGACCATGTGTTCCTGTGGGGGGACAATCCGCTGATCGGGATCCCCGGTGGTGAAGGAAGCGACCGCTTCATGCCGGCGGCTGACTTCTACCCCGGGGAATGGAGAGACGCGCTGAAGGCCTCCCTCCCCGTGGAGGTCCGCTGTGAGATTGGCGTTTACGCTTACGCTACAGGTCCGAGCTTCGAGACGGAGGCCGAGGCGACGCTTCTGCGCCTGGCCGGTGCCGACGTAGTTGGGATGTCCACCGCCCCGGAGGCGATCGTGGGGAGGTATCTCGGCATGAAGGTCGCGGCGATGTGCTGCGTTTCGAACGTCGTGCTTCCGTTTCGGGCCTACGGCGGAGACGTCGCCTCGTTGCTCCGCGTTGTCAGGGATTCGGCGTCGCGCCTGGAGGGTTTTCTCGAGACGGTCGCGCAATCAACGGGTGTGATAGGGTAGTCCATTGACCGCGCCCGGCTGCGCCGACGCGACCGGCCTGGCGCGTCGCGGTGGAGACACATTCCCGGCGCGGGATTGAGGTTGCCGTTGCACAGCCGGGGCGGGACGAGCCCGCCCCCCGAAAGGAGAGCTTTTCGATGGATTACGACGTGAAAGACCTGGCGCTTGCCCCGGAGGGGAAGGCCAGGATCGAATGGGCCGGACTCGAGATGAAGGTCCTGGAGAGCATCCGGGCCCGATTCGAGAAGGAGCAACCGCTCAAGGGGACGACGATCGGCGCCTGCCTCCACGTGACGACGGAGACGGCCAACCTCATGATGACCCTGAAAGCAGGCGGCGCCGACGCCTACCTCTGCGCGAGCAACCCCCTGAGCACCCAGGACGACGTGGCGGCGTCACTCGTATCCGATTTCGGGATAAGCACGTTCGCGATCAAGGGTGAGGACAACGATACGTACTATCAGCACGTGTACAGCGTCCTCGATCATAATCCACGCGTTACGATGGACGACGGGGCCGATCTGGTCACGACCCTGCATACCAAGTACAAGGACCATGCGGGCGAGGTGATCGCGGGCACGGAGGAGACTACGACGGGGGTCATACGCCTCAAGAGCATGCAGGATAACGGAGTGCTCCTGTTCCCCGTGGTCGCCGTGAACAACGCCGGCACCAAACACTTCTTCGACAATCGCTACGGAACGGGCCAGTCCACCCTCGACGGGATAACAAGGGCGACCAACCTGTTGCTCGCGGGCAAGGTGTTCGTGGTTTTCGGGTACGGGTGGTGCGGCATGGGAATAGCCAACCGGGCGCGGGGCATGGGCTCGCACGTGATCGTGGTCGAGGTGGACCCGCTGCGCGCGCTTCAGGCCACCATGGACGGTTTCACGGTTACGACTTCCATGGAGGCCGCGCGCCGGGGCGAGATTTTCGTGACGGCCACCGGGGACGCTCACGTGCTCCGGGGCGAGCACTTCGCGGTTATGAGGGACCGCGCGGTGGTCTGCAACTCGGGCCACTTCGACGTGGAGATAAACATACCGGAGCTCGAGGGGCTGTCGAAGTCCCGGCGAACGGTCAGGCGGTTCGTCGATGAGTTCATGATGGCGGATGGACGGAGGATCTACCTGCTGGCCGAGGGACGGCTCGTCAACCTCTCGGCGGCGGAGGGGCACCCGGCCAGTGTAAT
>CAZAIS010000095.1:0-7872 GCA_964485255.1 uncultured Acidimicrobiales bacterium
GTACCGCCCTGACGAGTTGCACGATATCCCCTATGATCGCGTTAATCTTCTGCCAGGCGCCGATGTAGAAGACCACGTTGAAGATCAAGCAAAATATCCCCACGGCCAGCGTCACGCCGCCCCTCGTCTGAACAAAGTAGATGCCGAGTACCAGGACCACGAGGACTCCTACCATGACCCACGCCCACGGGCTCACG
The DNA here is from genome assembly GCA_964485255.1 of uncultured Acidimicrobiales bacterium. Lineage (GTDB taxonomy): Bacteria > Actinomycetota > Geothermincolia > Fen-727 > Anoxymicrobiaceae > CAZEJS01. Next base: position 198 of record CAZAIS010000095.1, read on the forward strand.
AAGAGCCCGTACTGCTGCTCGGGGATCTTCCATCCGAACCTCTCCCCGAGGTCGAAGACATCCTTGGCCCCGACAGTTATCCACTTGAGAAAGAACACCGAGACAATGAAGAGAACGGACCCGGCCGCGGCCAGGTAATCCCCCACGTGTGTCATCGGCGGAGCGTACCTTCCCTTGATAGGCTCCTCGAGGAAACGAACGAAGCTGTTCTTATCAGCGACCGTCACGGACTGTTCCATGCCCGCCCCCGCCTTCCGCGGCGAAAGGAGTCTTTACGTGTCAATGCCCCTCAACCGCCTGTACTCTGCCACGCCGCTCATGGGCGGCCTCTCGACGACCGTGACCTCCACCGGGTCCAGGGCGTAACCCTCTCCACCCCGGGTGATCGTATTGTAAGCGGTCCGCGGCGGCACCTTGATGTCGATCTTGCCGTCGTCCTGGAGCCGCTTGAAAATCGCCTGCATTATGCCGAACGACATCTTTGAGAGCGAGTCGATAGTCTGGTTGTCGTGGACGCGCACTTCGACGTCCACCTGCGCGAGCGCGTCCATGCCGTAGGTGCGGGCGATGTCGATGAGCAGGCCCGACTCGACCCCGTAGCCCGTGAAGAACGGCACGCTCTCCAGCACGTCCCGGCGCCCCGCGTACTCACCCGACAGGGGCTGCACCAGGCCCGAGAGCTCGGGGTAGAAGAGGTTCAGCATCGGCCGGACGGTCAACTCGGTTACGCGCCCCCCACCCGAGGGGCGCAACTCGCCTCCCTGCTTGATAGGCCTCTCGTAGAAAGCCTTTACGTAGCCTATGGAGGGGTCCGCTAGAAGGGGGCCGACCAAACCGTAGACGAACCGGGGGTGTATGTTCTCGATGTCGGAGTCGACCCATACGATTATATCGCCGTCCATCGCGTAGATGCTCTTCCAGAGGGCCTCTCCCTTGCCCCCCGCCGGCGGCATTCCCGGCAGGATCTCATCGTCGAAGAATACCCGCGCGCCCTCCCGAGCGGCAATGTCGAGCGTGCCGTCGGTGCTGCGGGAGTCGATGATGCAGAGCTGGTCGATGAGCCCGTGCTTCTCCACCAGCTCGCCGCGGAAGACCTCGAGTATCCTTCCGAGGGTCGGGGCCACGTTGAGAGTAGGCAGGCATACGCTGATCTTCCGCCCCTGGCTCCTCTTTGCCTCCACCAGCCGCTCGATGTCGGCGAAATCGCTGTGGTGGTAAGTCCTCTTCTCGAACCAGTCGCCCGGCTGTGCCATGATCCTCCCGTCACTCCGGTTCCGCTCGCGCCGCCGTCGCGCTCGGGCCGCGTCAGACGTCTCTCTTGTCCACGATTCGCCTGGCTTTCCCCGCGCTGCGCTCGAGGGCGTTGGGCTCCTTGAGGCTTACCTGCGCCCGCACGTTCAGGCGGCTCTTGAGGTGCGCCTCCACGCGGCCTGCGAAGTTCCGCATCACCCGGGTGTCGTCGCTGAAAACTCCCTCGGACACCTCGACCCATATCTCGAGCATGTCCAGCTCACCCTCGCGGTCGAGCAGGATGAGGAAGTGGGGCTCGATGCCGTCCACCTCCAGCAGCGCCTTCTCGACCTGGGACGGGTACACGTTGACCCCCCTGATGATGAGCATGTCATCCGTGCGGCCCAGGACCTTGGCCATCCTGGCGTTCTTCCTGCCGCAGCCGCAGGGTGTCCTGTCGATCATGCTCAGGTCACCCGTCCGGAACCGTACGATCGGAACGGCCTGGCGGGTGAGCGTTGTGAGCACCAGCTCGCCCTGGCGGCCGTCTGGGAGGTTTTCCCCGGTCGCCGGGTCTATTATCTCGGCGATGAAGTGGTCTTCGGCTATGTGCATGCCCTGCTTGAGCTCGCACTCCCCGGAGACTCCGGGCCCGATTACCTCCGACAGCCCGTAGTTGTCGGTGGCGCTGATCCCCATGGCTTCCTCTATCCTCAGCCGTATCCCCTCGCTCCACGGCTCGGCGCCGAAGAGGCCGACGCGCAGCGAGGCGGCCTCGAAGTCGAACCCCCGCGCCCTGCCCTCCTCGGCCAGGTGCAAGGCGTAGGTGGGTGTCGCTACCAGCACCGAGGTGTGAAGATCCTTCATTAGCGAGAGTTGAAGCTCCGTGTTGCCGCCGGAGGCCGGTACCACGGTCGCCCCGAGGAACTCCAGCCCGTAGTGCAGGCCGAAGCCGCCGGTAAAGAGACCGTAGGTGAAGCATACCTGGGCGACGTCGCTCGAAACCACGCCGGCCGCCGTCGCGAAGCGCGCCACCAGCTCGGCCCACGTGGCGAGGTCCTGCGCCGTGTAGCCGACCATCGTCCGGCTGCCCGTGGTCCCCGACGAGGCGTGCAGCCTCACCACGTCCCCGGCCGGAACCGCCAGCATGCCCAGGGGGTATGCGTCCCTGAAGTCCTGCTTGCGGGAAAACGGCAGCTTCGCCAGGTCTCCGAGACTCTTCACGTCCCCGGGTTCCACGCCGGCCTCTTCCATGCGCGACGCGTAAGGGGTGCGCGCGGCCCGGATGCGCTCGAGCGTCCCGGTAAGCCGCTCGAGCTGGAGCGCCTCGAGCTCCGGGCCGGCCATCGTCTCCGCTTTCTCGTTCCACATCCTCATCGCGCGGCCTCGATCCTCATCACCTCACGGCCCACAGGCGTTTACTCTTCCTCCATCAGTCCGATTGCGCGCCCCGCCAGGAAAGCCTTGGCGTTGGCGTCCACGGCCTTCGCCTTGACGAGCCTGCCGATCGCGTCCAGCCACTCCTCCTCTTTCATGGGAAGCTGCGGGCTGAGGATCCCCAGCAACACCGTGTTCGCCGCCCTGGCGTCCCCCGCCTCCGCGGCTATGTCCGTGGCGTCCACGATCACGCTCCTCGGGGCGACCGCGACAATCCTGTCGGCGGCGTCCGCCGGGTACACTTCCGATCCCTGGAGCACCGGTAGTGGGTCCACCCTGGTCAACGAGGCGATTACCTTCCCTTCAGGCGCCAGGAACTCGATGTTCCTCAAAGTCTCCAGCAGCTCGGTCGCCACCAGCGCCTCCGCCTCGCCGCGCGGGACCAGCGGGCTCGCCACCGCGCTCCCGAAGCGCACCATGCTTATAACGCTGCCCCCCCGCTGGGCCATGCCGTGCACCTCGCTGGTCTTCACGTCGTACCCGTGGCCGACCAGCGCGCTCGCCAGCAGGTTGGCCGCGAGGATGGTCCCCTGGCCTCCCACTCCCGCCAGCACCACCGAGCGCGTGGCTTCGTATTCGTCCGCCTGTTGTGCCGTGTTCTCGTTCAGTTCCATCTCCCGTCAGGTCTTGATCGCCTGCTTCCTGCAGACCTGGGCGCAGATGCCGCACCCCGTGCAGGCATCCTCCAGTATGGTGACCGCGCCGTCGCGCATGACAAGCGCCGGGCAGGCGAGCCTCATGCACAGGCCGCAATTGTTGCACTCCTCGCGCGAAACCGAGAGCGGCGCCTTCCTCGAGGCCTTGTCCCTGAGCACGCATGGGCGCCTGGATATCACCACCGAGGGAGCGTCACGGTCCATCTCGGCGCCGATAACCCTGGTGCATTCCTCCAGGTCGTAGGGGTCCACTACCTCGACGTTGGGGATGCCGAGCGACCGGACAAGCATCTCGATGTCGACCGCCGCGGTCTGCTCCCGCTGTAGCGTTACACCCGTGCCTGGGTGCTCCTGGAAGCCTGTCATCGCCGTCGTCCGGTTGTCCAGTATCACCACAGTGAAGCGGCCGTCGTTGTACGCCATCTCCATGAGCCCGGTCACGCCGCTGTGAAAGAAAGTCGAGTCACCGAGTACGGATACCACCCTGTGTGCGCCGGTGCCTTCCTCGCCGTTACCGCCCCCCAGCTCCAGCGCCTTCTCTATGCCGTGCCCCATGGTGATGCTTGCTCCCATGCATACCTGGCAGTCGTGGGCCGAGAGCGGCGGCAGTACGCTCAGAGTGTAACAACCTATGTCACCGGAGATGATCGCCTTCAACCTGGCGAGCGAGTACATGATCCCGCGGTGGGGGCACCCGGCGCAGAGTATGGGCGGCCTCGCGGGCAGCCCCTCCATGGGCGCGATGTGCATCGGGGCCGTTGCGCCGACGCTTTTGGCCAACTCCGGGAAAGCCTCCCTTACGTTATCGACGTTGAGCTCGCCCACCCGCGGCACCCGCTCCTTTCCTCGCGGAAAGAGACCCAGGCCGGCGACGGCCTCCTCCAGGTAAGGCTCGAGCTCCTCCACCACGTAGACTTCCTCGAACTGCTCGCAGAACGCCGCGATGAGCCGGCGCGGCACGGGGTTGGTCATCGACAGCTTCAGAATGCTCACGCCCGGGAAGGCCTCCTTGACGTACTGGTAAGCAACTCCGCTGGTCACCACCACGGCGTCGCCTGCTCCCCGTTCGAGGCTCTGCCACGCGAAATCGTTGGCCAGCTCCTCGAGCTGCGCGAGGCGCTCCACCATCACCGGGTGGCGCAGCCGCGCGTGACCGGGTATCATGACGCGCTTGACTTCGTTCTTCTCGTACGGGGAAATAGCCGGCGCCTCGCCGGGGGCGTCGCCGACCAGCCCGCGCGAGTGGCAGACCCTGGTGGTGACCCGGAGCATGACCGGCGTGTCGTAACGCTCGCTCATGCGGTACGCCTCGCGCGTCAGGTCGTAAGCCTCCTGGCTGTCCGTCGGCTCCAGCATCGGGACCTTGGCCGCCTTGGCGTAATAGCGGTTGTCCTGCTCGTTCTGGCTCGAGTGCATGCCGGGGTCGTCGGCGCTGACCACCACCAGCCCGCCCGAGACGCCGATGTACGGCAACGTGAACCAGGGATCGGCCGCCACGTTGAGGCCGACGTGCTTCATCGCGGCAAGCGACCGCACGCCCCCGAGAGAAGCGCCCACGGCAGCCTCCAGCGCCACTTTCTCGTTGGGCGCCCACTCCGCGTAGACGTCATCGAAGCGGGCGAACTCCTCCAGTATCTCGGTGGACGGCGTTCCCGGGTACGCCGAGGCGAAAAGCACTCCCGCGTGTAACGCCGCGAGGGCTATTGCTTCGTTTCCGGTCAAGAGCTTGCGGTCTGGCATCCTACCTCCGGGGCAAACACAATGGACCCGTACATGGGCCACCAAATATTAGCCCAACGATTCGAGACCTAGCAAACAAGGTTAGCTCCAGGCGGCCGCCGCGGGTCTCGCTAAAAAGCCCTCATGGTATAATCCCTGCCATGAATGAACCGGAGGTCAACGGGCAAACGGGGGCCGACGAAGCCCTCGTCGCTCGTGCGAGGGCCGGGGACCTCGTCGCCCTGGAAGAACTGTTCAACCGCTATCGCAACCAGGTTTTCTCACTCGCGTACCGCATGACGGGGAACCCTTCGGATGCCGAAGACCTGTGCCAGGAAATCTTCCTCCAGGTGATGCGAAAGGTCGGCTCCTTCGAGGGCCGGTCCTCCTTCTCGACCTGGCTATACCGGGTGGCAATGAACCGATCAAGGGATTACCTGCGTCGAAAGAAGCGTAGCCCGGAGCTGTTGAGCCAGGAGGGAGATCCACCGGAGAGGCACGAGCCGCACAGGGCGACCTCGGGCGGACTCGAGAGCGTGGCGATTTCGTCGGAGGCGCAAAGGCTCGTTCAGGAAGCCCTCATGGAGCTTCCGGTTTCCTTGAGAGCGCCGCTTGTGCTCCACGAACTCGAGGGCATGCAGTATCAAGAGGTCGCGAGCCTGCTCCAGCTCCCCGTGGGAACCGTGAAGTCCAGGATCTTCAGGGCGAGGATCAAGCTCGCGGAGGTCCTCGAGCCGCACAAGGAACAATGGACATGAGAGCGCCGTCTAACCGGGTGGTGGAGGTTGAAGAATGAGTTGCCGCCGGTTCAGAAAATCACTCGTAGAATACGCGGACGGACGCCTGGACGGCCCGCGACTGCGGAAGGTCGAAGAGCACCTTTCAACCTGTGAGAGATGCGGTCGCGCGGTCGATCTGCTGGGTCTTTCGCGGAAGGCTCTTGGCAGTCTCGACGTGGTGGAGATACCGGATGACGCGAGCGAACGTGTGATCGCGGGCCTGCGCGCGGGAGGCGACAGAGGCGAAAAGGTGCGCAAGCCGCGGCGGGGATTTGACGTTCTCCTTTCTCCACGCGGGCTGGCCGCCGCGGGGGCGGCGCTCGCGGTCATGATATGCGCGGTGGTGCTCGTGGTGTCTTACACCGGCCCAACGGCCCCGGAAAAGGGCGCCAAGCCCCTCGCGAACGTCACCGAGGAGGCGACCAGGGCCCCCTCCGGGGAGGACCTGAAGCATTCCGTCCCGCCGGCCGGCGCGGTCTCGATCGCGCCCGTGGTCAGGGTAAGCCAGAACAATTACAGCGAGGATAGCCTCCGGACGGCGTTCGACACCCTCGAGATCAAGGAGCGGATCGCTGACACCTGCACCATGGGGCACGCCATCAGCATGGGAAAGACCTTCCGCAGGAAGATGGCTGACATGATGGAGAACGCGGGCTCGGACGGGGCGATGCTGGAGGCCATGATCACGTATCTCACCAACAGCGAGCCGGTGTTGCTGCCTTACTACGCCGAAAACGCGCTCTTCACGGGTCAGAGCGCCTTCATTATCGGGCTCGCGGGCCCGCGCCGCATGGGAGAAACGACCAATCTCAACAGGACCGAGGTGTGGGTCATGAGCCCCGCCAGGTTCTCGAACAGTCCCGACTCCAGCATTATCTTCTTCCTGGAAGTCCGGGAAGAGTAGGCGTCGTTCACTTTTTACTTTTCTTGTTTACTTTTTGATAGTGGCACGCCTGACGTGAGCGTGAGGTGGCGGGAGACCAGTGCTCTTTCACGTGGATGGGCGGGGCCCGCGTATCAAGCCGTGACACGGTCCACGAGCCAATCGGTCCAGGCGTTGAGGCCCTCGCCTGTACTGCAACTGACGCGGAAAATCTCGATGCCCGCGTTCATCTTGCGGACGGTGTCCTCCAGTTTGTCCACCTCGAAGTCGGTGTGGGGAATCAGGTCGATCTTGTTGATTACCAGGACGTCGCTCTCCGAGAACATCAGCGGGTACTTCAGGGGCTTATCGTGCCCCTCCGCGACGGAGAGGATCATGACCTTCAAGTCCTCGCCGAGCTTGAATTCCGCCGGGCACACCAGGTTGCCGACGTTCTCCACTATCACAAGGTCCGCGCCCTTTACGTCCAGACGCTTGAGCGCCGTGTTCACCTGCCTCGCCTCCAGGTGACACGAGCCACCGGTGTTTATCTGGATCGCGGCCACGCCCGTCGAGGCTATCCTCTCGGAGTCGACCTTGCCCGCGATGTCACCCTCTACGACCGCGCACTCGAGCCTGCCTGATACGCCCTCCAGGGTTCGCATGATGAATGAAGTCTTGCCCGCGCCGGGGCTGGCCATCAGGTTGAGCATGAAAGTGTCGCCCTCGTCGAGGATCGACCGGTTCTCCGCCGCGATTATCTCGTTGGCGTCGAAAACACCCTCCAGGACCTCTATTTCCATCAGCCGCGCCTCCTAGTTGATCTCGATGGACTCCACCTGGAACTCGCGCCCCGATACGATCTGTGTTTTGTCAGCGCCGCACTCGGGGCACCTGAAGTCGAATTCTACGACCTCGAACTCTTTCCCGCACGCGCCACACCTTCCCACCAGCTTTGTCCGCCGGAAATCGAGCTCCGCTCCACCGGCTAT
>CAZAIS010000096.1:0-7861 GCA_964485255.1 uncultured Acidimicrobiales bacterium
AGGGCGTAGAGCGTCAGTGTCGCGCCGCCCGAGTAGAGGTTGCCGGAGCCGTCTATCGACGGAGAGTGTATGCTCGAGGGTGCCTTGAATTCCCACTTCAGCTTTCCCGATGAAGACAGGGCGACCAGGCGACCGCCGACACTCCCCGCGTACACCGTTCCGTCCTGCGCAAGGGACGGCGAGTCCGCCTTGCTGCCCACGTCGTAGGACCACTTCAGCACGCCACTCGCGCCGAGCGCGTAAACGTTGTTGCCCGCCGAGGCGTAGACCGTCCCGTCGGGGGCCACACGGCAATAGTTGGCGGGGGATGAGCCGGTCTGAAACTCCCAGGCGATCCGGCCGGTCCCCGGGTCCACCCCGAATACCCTGCCTTCGCAGCCCGCGATCACGGCACCGTCCGAGCCCAGAACGGCCCAGGATGCCGTCGTGGCGCCCGTCTCGCAGGTCCACCTTACGGCGTTGGTCTCGGGCCCGTCTGTGCTCGCGACACCTGTCAACCGGCTGTCCCTGTAGGCGGCGGGCCATGCGAGCGACTTTCCTTTCGGGGTTTTCGTGTCGTCACCGGACTGGGTGCTCGAGCCGCTTCCGCCGCCGCCGCAGCCCGCGAGCAGCGCCGCCACGAGCAGCGCACCGGCAATCGCGAGGACCCGCTCGAGGATTGAATCATGCGTAACGCTTCGCATCTTCGCCCTCCCTGGTCCTTTTCCGTCAATACGACCGCACTCGAACGCCCATCCGGGCGTATCCGCCGCTATACTCCCCCGCCGCCGGCAGCCGGCCGCTCGAACAGCATGCCTCGGGGGCGTTCGGGCATCGCCGCTTTCATTGCGACGCCGAGTTCATGAAACGGCACTCGGGCCCCTACGCCGGCGGCTTGCCGGGCTACTACAACTATAAAGACCTCGGACGTTCCGCGGCAATACTGTAGGCGGCGCCAACACGGGCATGCCCCGCGACAGGCTCGACCGGCAGGGGAAGCACGCGCTTTACTAGAAGTTTTTTAGTAGCGAGAGATCGGAGCAAACGGGGTCATGGACTTTCACGAGATTGTCGATGTCGTCAGCAAGGTCGTAGACGGCCTTGGGGTAGGAGTAATACTCATCGGGCTCATCGGGTCATCGATCGGGTTCGCGTGGGCCGAGCTCAGGCGATGGCGCCGGGACCGGTCTTCCGATAAGCGGCTCGACCGCCCGTTTCAATACTACCGCCAGAGCCTGGGCAGGAGCATTCTGATCGGGCTCGAATTCCTGATAGCGGGCGACATCATCCGCACCGTCGCGGTCTCCCCCACTTTCTACAACCTCGGGACGCTGGCGATCCTCGTCGCGATCCGGTCGTTTCTGAGCTGGGGGCTCTCGATGGAGATCGAAGGCCGCTGGCCGTGGCAGCCCCCCCGCTCCAAATCACAGGCCGTGGGCTTCAGCAAAGACCTCTGAGGCCCCGCCCCGCCAACCGGACGAGCTTGCGGCCCGGTCCGAGAAACGGTTGATGCCCTCCAGGCGTTCCGGCCCTCGTTCGCGGTCTAGAGGATCTTCTCCCCGAAAGCGCGCACCTTGTCCATGTCCACTTCGATGCCCAGGCCCGGCGCCTCGGGAAGGCGGACGAAGCCTTCGTCGTCGATCGAGATCGGCTCGGTAAGCATGGCGTCGCGCGCCTCGGGAACCCACCCGGGCGGCTCGTACGGAAACTCGCAGTAGGGGCAGTTGGGGACGGCGCCCATGAGCTGCAGGTTGGCCGCAAGACCGATCCCGTTCGTCCAGGTGTGGGGGCTGATGAGCAGGCCGGCAGCCTCCGCCATTCCCGCGACCTTCACCCCGTTCAGGATGCCGGTGGCCAGAGTGACGTCCGGCTGCAGTATGTCGTAGCAGCGCCTGTATATGAGCTCGCGGAAGTCGTAGATGTCGTTGTTCATTTCTCCCCCGGCGATGTTGATCGACGTGGAAGCGTTCACGACCGCGAGGCCGTCGTAGTCATACATCCCCAGCGGCTCCTCGAGCCACAGGACGTCCAGCCGCTCGAGTTCCCTGGCGGTTACCACCGCGCGCTTTGCGTCCCAGGTGGGATAGTCGGCGAACCCGTGGATCGGCCACGCCTGGTTCGCGTCCACCATTATCTCCATCTCCGGCCCGACCGCCTCCCGGACGGCTTCGACCACCGCGATATCGTCGCGGATATCGTCGGACCTTATACGCAGCTTGATCGCCTTGAAGCCCATCTCCTTCAGGGCCAGGGCGTCCTGGACCCGCCTGGGCGGGGGCCTGAGCTCTCCGGTTGACGCGTAAGCCTTTACCCGGTCACGGCTGCCCCCGAGGAGCTTGTAGACGGGCAGCCCGGCGGCCTTGCCTATGATGTCCCAGAGCGCTATCTCCATGAACCACGCCCGGACGCCGACAGCCTTCGCCGAGCGGAAGATCTTCGTGAAGTCCGCGACCTTGAACGGGTCGCGGTCGATCAGAAAAACCTTGAGCAGCTCTGGAACGCCCTTGAGCTCCCCGAGGAACGCGACCGCCGCGGTGATTCCGTCAATCCCCTCGTCGGTCATGCACCTGACCACCAGAAGGGTATTGTTTGTCTCCGGGAGACCGGGGATCCACGCCGGCCAGAACGGCTCGGGCAGGGGAAACCGGCACAGGTAAGCTTCGACTTCGGTAATCTTCATGGCCCCTCCAGTCGTTGTCTCGAATGACGTGGCCTCATCGGGCGAGGCGGCTCGACCCGCCGCCTCGCCCCGTTAGAATCTGGACAGCATCTATTCTATAACGGCCTGAGGTTGAAGGCTCCCGGGGTGTCGCGTGCGGCCCGCGCCGAAAAGCGCGACTCTCTGCCCGGTTTCGGCGGTTCCGGAAGCGCCGCCATGGAGTTCCCCGCGCGAATAACACGCGCCCTCAGGGTCAAACGTCCCGTCACGCGGGGCGTATGATGGCCCGGGCCGGCGCCCCTTCCGCGCCCTCCAGCCGCAGGGGCAGGCAGATGAGCTCGTAGTCTCCGGGCTCGACGCCCGCGAGATATATGCACTCGATGATCCACACCCCGCCGGCAAGAAGGATCTTGTGGGTTGGAACGGACTCGTCCATGTCCAGGGCACCCACGGACAGGTAGTCGATGCCCACGCACTTCACCTTCCGCTCCACGAGAAACCCGGCCGCGGCGGGGGTGATACTGACGTAGCCGTCCCGGAACGGGAGGTCCGGCCACCGCCTGCCGGAGTTCGAGGTCTTGAAGAGGACCCTTTCGCCGGGGCGGATATCGTGTCCCTCGAGCTCGGCGGGTTTTACGGATTCAGTATCGGCGATCTCGATAACGCGCGCGGGCCCGACGGTCGCGTCGAAGTCGAGCATGTCGATGCTCTTCCCCTCGGCGATGAAGTGGAGCGGCGCGTCCATGTGAGTGCCCGAGTGGGTGCTCATGGTGACCATTGAGATGTTGTAGTCGGAGCCCTGCTCCAGTGTCATGCGTCGTGCTATCTCGACCGGGACGTCGCCCGGCCACCCTACCGAACCGCTCCGCAGCGGCTGGCTTATGTCGATCCAGTCCAAGCGCCCTCCTCCGCGCCGTACGGGGCCGCGGGGCCGGCCCCTCGAGAGATTCGACCCGGGAGTCTAGACCTGATGCCAGAACACCGAGTTTTCCCTGATGAAGTATAGCGCAGTCTGCTTGACGGGCTCACCGGTGCAGCGCTCGAGGGCGCGGGCGTAGAGTTCGACCTGCGGGTGATACTTACGGGCCAGGGACTCGAGATCGCCGTCGGGAGGAAGACTGTCGGTCTTGTAATCGACGATTACCCACCCGCCTTTTTCCCGGAAAGCGAGGTCTATGGAGCCCCGGATGAGAACCGTGCCCGGCCCACCCGCTTCCGGCTGCGGGATGACGACCTCGAACGGCACCTCGCTCAATGCCAGGTCCGCCTCCCCGGCGCGCCGCCATATCTCGGACGCCATGACGGCCTTCACGGTATCGACGAGGTCGCCCGACCTCGATCGGTCAATGCCCGCCTCGTCCAGCGAAGCCTCCGCAATCGCCCCCAGGCGCGCGGACGGGTTCCTGGCCGCGAGCTCGAGAACGTGGTGCACCGCGTCGCCCCATTCCACGCCGTGCTCTCCGTCCGGCACAAAGGCCGTGTCACCCTTGACGGCCGGCGCGAACGAGATCGCTACGGGAAGCGCGGCCTCGGCCGGTACGTCGCGTGTCTCCCGGAGCGCGTACTCCTTGGCCGCGCGCACCGAGCATGTCGGGGCGCAGGCGGACTCGAGGCTGGACTGGATGGCGGCGGTCGCTTCGAGCACGTCCTCGCGCCTCACTTCCGTAAGCTCAGGCGCCCGCGGCCGCGCAGGCCCGGGGTCCGGCAGCGTTTGCGACGGTTCGATATGGGCCGCCAGCGGCTTCCATATGCTCTTTCCCCTGTCGTCGTCGCGGGAGCTTACGACAAGAAGCGATTCGGCCCGCGTCACGGCAACGTAGCGCAGCCGGTCCGCTTCGGCTTCCACGAAGGCCTTCTCCCGGTTCTTGAGGTCGTCCCATCCCGGGGGCCGGGCGCGCGGCCTGAGCCCCCCGTAAGCGGTCGGGATGCCGATGCCGAGGTATCCCCTGACCTTGCCCTCGGACCTGTCAATGAACGTGTCCACACCCTCGCCCCAGCGCGTCCTGGGGCTGGCAAGGAATACCACCGGCGCCTGGAGCCCCTTGGCCTTGTGCAGGTTCATTACGCGCACGACGGGCTTGCGCTCCGAGAGGACCGACATCCCGTCAAAGGACTCGGACCGCGTACCGGGATCGATGATCCCGCCGAGGTAATCGGTCAGCTCCGCGGTTGTCTGCATGCGCCCCCGCATCGCGCGCATGAGCTCGAGCGCCTTGGCGACGCCGCCCGCCTGGACGTCTCCGCCCTCCCTCGCCGCCGCGAGGACCATGAGCCCGAGGTCGGCCACTATCCTCTCGATCGCCGGCGCGGGGGGCATCCTGCGCAGTTGAAGCGAGTATTCCTTGAGCTTCGCGAAAGCATCGCCGATCGGGGCGGCATGCTCGCGAGGCAGTGTCGCGGGCACCTCGCTGTTATAGTCGAAGCGCCCCCCCTCCCTCTTGAAAGCGTAGAGGGCCGCGTCGCTGACGCCGAAAAGCTCGCTCCTGAGGACCGCCAGTAGAGACACGGGGTTGTCCGGCTGGGTGATCGCGTCGAGGCACAGGTGGAGCAGCCTGAGCTCGGCGACCTCATTGAGAGCCGTGCCGCCCGAGACCTCGTGAGGGATGCCGTATTCCTGCAGCTTCCGGGCGTACACGGACAGGTAGTCCTTGTTGAAAGCTATGATCATGAAATCGTCCGGCCCGGCGGGCGTGAGGGCTGGTTCCTCCCCCGGCCGGCAGAGGCGCGGTACCCTCTTACCGCCATCGATCGCGTCCTTTATCGTGCGCGCGATCAGGTCGGCCTCGTGCTCCAGTCCCGGGTCGATGCCCTCCTCGCACAGCTCCCCAGGCACCCGGATCAACCTGACACCCGTGAAGTCGCCCGGCTCACCGGGCGCGCGGCCCTCGAGCAGCGGCACGAACGCCGGGGACTCCGCGGTCGCCGTGTCCGGGAATACGTCCTCGAAGACCTCGTTTGACCAGCCTATCAACTCGCCGCGGGCCCGGAAGTTGGCGGAGAGACGCACGACCTCGCCGTGGCGCTCGATTATGTCTCGAACCGCGTTATAGGTCACGATGTCCGCGCGGCGGAACCGGTATATGGACTGCTTGGGATCCCCGACCACGAAAAGCGACCCCGGCCTTGGGCGGCACTTCCTCCAGTCGGTCTGGCGCGGATCGGCGGCCGTGAGGAAAAGCATGACCTGCGCCTGTATAGGGTCCGTGTCCTGGAACTCGTCCACCATCAGGTGCGTGAAGCGGCGGCCGAAATACTCTCTTACGTGCGGCTTGTCGCGCAGCAGGTCGGCCGATTTCATCAGCAGGTCCTGGTAGTTGAGCTTTCCCCGGGAGGCCCTGACGCCGTCATACCTGGCGCGGGCCCGGGACAGGATCTCGAGCGCCAGGCGGTACCTGCGCGAGTACACTTCCTCCATGACAGGGTGGGCGAATTCCTCGCACACGCGTTTCCACCTGGACTGCTCTGCTCTGGCGAAGTCCAGGTTGAGGGTGCGCTGCTCTCGGCTCATGCTAGGCGGCCTGCGGTCGAACAGGGCGATGAGATCGATCGCCGCGGCGGGGTCATCGCGGTCCGTCCGGCGGGCGATCCCCGGTATGCGCCTGTACTCGGTGACCAGGCGCCCCTTTCCCTCGTCGTCCGGCATCGGCTCGCATTCACCCATGTGTTTTACGTACGCCAGTATCTCGTCGAGCGCCGGCGCCAGGTCGAGCGGCCCCGGCTCGGGGTCTGGCACAGGCCACTCGTCCACGTCCGGAAAGTCCGCGTACCGCACGTACGCATTCTCGAGCTCCGACAGGGTCATGCCCAGCTCACCGAGTCGCGGCAGCAGTCCGTCGGGATCGCGGGCGAACACCTCGGCCGCGTACCCGTCCCAGGCCTCCTTGCGCAGGCGCATGTCCTCCTCGGGCTCGATCTCCTCGAACGCTATGTCGATGCCTGCCTCGACCGGCCTTTCCCTCAAGAGGCGCGCGCAGAAGGAATGAATCGTGCCTATCGTGCACCGGTCTATGTTAGCCAGGGCTTCCTCGAGGCGGTCCCTCGCGGGTCCCCCCGCCGCCCGGGCCTCCCGGTCGAGGCGGTCCCGGAACCTGGAGCGAAGCTCCGAGGCCGCCTTGCGCGTGAAAGTAACGGCGGCCAGCGTCGCGATCGACTCGCACCTGCCGGTCGCGAGCACCGCTACCATACGGTCCACCATGCTCGCCGTCTTGCCCGTGCCCGCGGCGGCTTCGACCAGCATGCTGCCATCGAGCATGCCGGTGATCAGGTCGCGCTGGTCCCGGTCGGGTGGCGCTTGGCGCGCCCCTCGCGCGCCCGCCGGGGAACCCGCCTTACTCATACGGGACCTCCCCACCGAAGGCTTCATCGCGCTCGCCCGAGCGCAGCAGACGGAAAGGCGCCAGCATGGCGTTTTCTTCGTTACCGAGCTTTCTCTCTATGGAACTCGCGGCCGCCGTGATGTCCCCGAAAGCGGGAACGTAGTCGCTGTAACGCAGGTCTCCGGCATCAGTAGTGAAGGGGAAACAACCCGATGCCACCAGGTCGCAGAGTAGGCCCACGAGCTCGAGTCCCTCTTTGAGCTCCTCGGCCGGCCATCCCTGTCTCGTTCGCTCCCAGGGATTGGGAAACATGTACTCGAACCAGATCACCTCGGCGTCGAGGCCGTATTTCTCACGAAGCACCAGCTCCGCCAGGACGGGGTAGAGCGTCGCCTGCATGAAGCGCCCGCCGTGGAAGGGACCGTTGTCACGGAAGCCCTCGCTCGCGCCGGTCTTGTAGTCACGCGCGGCGAAGGCATTCTCCTTTCCGGCGACCCTGTCGACGCGGTCCAGCTTGCACCGCACGCGCACGACCCTCCCGTCCGGCAGGCCGACGTCGATGGGACCGGCAACGTCGAGTTCCGTGCCCCCGCGCTCCGGCTCGACGCCTATCGCCAGCTCGCAGGCGACCGGGGCGTGGTCGCGGTAGCAGGTCTCTTCCATGTCCAGGAACGTGTCGGCGGTATCCCTGAGGAACTTGCGGCCCGCGGCGAACACGTCCGGGTTCGGCGGTGGCGGCTTTTCGACCCTCATGTCCTCCACGTAACGGTCCAGGATGCTCATGAGTGCCCGCCGGTCGCGCTCGAAGTCCGGCGGGATCATTCCCCCGGCCGACAGGTCGCGCATGAAGTCGCAGAACACCGCGTGCAGGAGGCTTCCCTGCTCGAGAGCGTCGAGCCATTTGTCC
>CAZAIS010000097.1:0-7841 GCA_964485255.1 uncultured Acidimicrobiales bacterium
ACGCACCTGCAGGCGCAATGATATATGACAGCAACGGCACGCAACTGCCGGGCGACGGACTTCACCGCGGCCCAGGGATCCCCGGGGTCGGGAAGCCTGAAGCACACGGGGTACAGGCTGGTGAACCAGCCCACCGTCCGCGTGGTATCTATCCCGGAGTCCATGTCTTCCCTGCCGTGCCCTTCCAGGTGCAGCAGCAGTTCGCCCGCGCCCTCGAGTCCCCTCATCGCGAGGAGCAGGGCGGCCAGCAGGACGTCCCCGGCGCCGGCCCCGTGCGCCCCGGGCAGGGCCCCCATGACCCTGCTCGCGTCCTCGCCTTCCAGTACGACTTTCCTGTCGATGCTTTCCCCGAACACCGCCTCGCCGCCGTCGAAGTCGGCGATCGCGAGGGGCTCCCCGGCCTTGACGCCCAGCCAGTACGGCCACCTGCCGGAGGCCTGCTCCCCCCGTGCGTAGCGGGCGAGCCACAGCCCCCATTCCTTGAAGGGATCGCTCTTGTACGGGAGCCGAGCCTCCTCCCCGGCGGCGATGAGCCGGTAGGCGGTGTCCAGGTCCTCCAGGATGACCCGCCAGGAGACGCCGTCCACGACGAGGTGGTGTATCGCGAGCAGCAGGCTCTCGGCCCCGCCCGGCCGGCGCAGTACGCAGGCAAGGGCGATCGGCCCCTTCTCGATGTCGAGCCCGCCCTGCATCGACAGGCAGGCTTCATTGAAGGCCGCGCCCGGGTCCGCGGCGTCGTCGTGGATCTCCAGGAGGAACACCGGCGGAAGCCCCGCCTCCCCGGAATACCGCTGCTCCCAGCCCCCGGCGCCCCGCCGGAACCGCAGGCGGAAGGCGTCGTGGTGCAGCGCGACTGCCTCCAGCGACCGCCTGAGCACGTCGATGTCCAGCGGCGCGGAAGGCCGGATGACGAAGGCCTGGTTGAAGTGGTTCGGGTTGTCGAAGCCCTGCTCGAAGAACCAGTGCTGTATGGGGGAAAGAGGCGCTTCGCCCTCGGCCGCCGACGTAGCGCGCGCCTCCGCCGAGGCGTCGTCGATACGGCCGGCGACGGAGGCGAGCCCGGCGATGGTCGGGTTGCTGAAGAGCTGCTTGGGGCTCAGCTTCAGCCCCGCGCGCCGCGCCCTGGCGATCACCTGGATGCTCATGATCGAGTCTCCCCCGAGCGCGAAGAAGTCGTCGTTGACCCCGACCCTGTCCAGCTTCAGTACCTCGAGCCATATCCGCCCGAGCTCCCTCTCCTCGGCGGTCCGCGGCGCGACGAAGGCCTCGCCGGTGGCGCGCTCCATCCGCCCGGGCACGGGTAGCGCCTTCCGGTCCGTCTTGCCGTGGTCCGTCAGCGGCATCTCGGCGAGCCGGATGAAGACCTGGGGCAACATGTAGTCGGGCACGTCTCGCGCCAGGAAAGAGCGCAGCTCGTCGGCGGACGTCTCGCCGGCTCCTTTCGCGGGGACGTAGTAGCAGGCGAGGCGCTTTTGGTCTTCGTCCTCGATCTGCAGGATGACGCACTGCGCGACGCCCTCGTGGCGCAGGAGCACGGACTCGATCTCCCCGGGCTCGACCCGGAAACCGCGGACCTTTACCTGGAAGTCGGTCCTTCCCATGTACTCGAGGACGCCCCCGGGCCGCCACCTGACGAGGTCTCCCGTCCGGTACAGGCGCGTGTTCCTTCCCGCGGCGGCGTCTTCCGGGGCGACGTATGGGTTGACGAGAAACCGCTCGGCCGTGAGATCGGGCCGGTCGAGGTACCCGCGGGCCACGCCTTCCCCGCCCACGAAGAGCTCGCCCGGCACCCCTACAGGGAGGGGATTCAGGTGATCGTCCAGGACGTAGGTGCTCAAGTCCGGGAGCGCCCTGCCGATAGGCGAGCCCTGAGGTGGCTCGAGGATCATGTCCCGGGTGAGCGAAACGTGTGTCACGTGGACGCACGTCTCCGTGATCCCGAACATGTTGACGAGCTCCGGGCTGGCGCCGAACTTCTCCCACCACGGCTTCAGGGCGGCCACGTTCAGGGCCTCGCCGCCGAAGATCACGTACCTGAGCCGCAACTCGGGCGCGCCGTCCTCGAGAGCGAAGCGCATAAGGTTGTAGAAGGCTCCCGGGGTCTGGTTGAGCACGGTTACCCTTTCCTCGCTCAGCAGGGCCAGGAAGCGCTCCGTGTCCCGGGCGGCGTCCCTGGAGACCAGCACCAGGCGGCCCCCGTAGAGCAGGGCGCCGTACATCTCCCAGACCGAGAAGTCAAAGCAGTAAGAGTGGAACATCGTCCAGGCGTCCCGCCCGCCGAACTCGAACGGGATCTCGCTGTTGAACAGGAGACGAACCACGTTGCCGTGCTCGACCACCACTCCCTTGGGGGTGCCGGTGGAGCCGGAGGTGTAGATCACGTACGCGGCGCCGGACGGCCCCCCCGCGGGTTCCGGGTTCGCGCCCGGCAGGCGCGCGAGGTCCGCCTCCTCCTCGTCGAGCAGGATTACGTCCCTGTGGGTCCGCGGCCCGGTGGCGTACGCGAGCCCGGGTATCCGGCCCAGCTCCCCGGCGCCGGGAAAGCGTCCCTGGTTCTCTATCATGTGCCCGACGAGATCGGCGAAGGTGACCTCGCCTTCCCCGAGCACCGCGAGGTCTACGGCATCGTCGGCAAGCAGCGTGTCGTAGTTGCTGGTGGCGTACGGGCCGCCCGTCACGAGCGGAACGCCCGGCGCCCAGGTCTTTATCGCGGCGGCGACCCGGTGGAAGAAGCCGCGATAGAACGTGAGGGTCCTCGCGCCCACGAGGTCGGGCGCGAAATCAACGATGAGGTCCTTGAGTTCCTCGTAGCTGTCGAAATCGATGCGCGATTTGGCCACGCGCACTTCGACCGCGTCACCGTGGAACTCCCGCAGGTACGACGAAAGGTACAGCAACCCCAGGGGTTCCTCGACCACGTCGTAGAGCATCTCGCTCTCGCCGCTGAAGTATTGCGACAGGTCGAGCAGGAGGACCTTGAGCGCGCCGGTTCCCTTGAGCGCCTCCGGGCCGCGCCGCGGCTTCCTCGAGGCCGGCCGCCCCCCGTCGCCCTCGCGGAACGGGCCTCCGGCTATATCGCTTTCCTCGAGGCCGCAGAACTCCAGCAGGTCGCCGAAGCTCGTGAGCGACACCGGCAGGTAGCTGTCGTATTTCTGGACCAGCTCGTCCTCCGTGAGGAGCCGCTTCTGGTAAGGCAGCTTCGCTATCAGCCGCTCTCTTTTCAGAAAGTACTCGTTGAGGTAGCGGGCCTGGCAGAGCCGGGCGAAGCTCTTGTCGTACGGGAGTGTCTCGGGGAGCTCGTGGTAGGCAAGGTCCAGCGAGCGGTTGATTGCCTCGCGCGACACCCCGTGCTCGACGGCAATCCCCGCCATGTCAGTACCAGGGTATATCTTCAACACGTGCAGGTAGGGGAAATCGATCCAGCGGCTCTCCTCGATGAACTCCAGGGTCCCGAGCGCCTCCTCCTCTGTCTCGCCCGGAAAACCGATCATGGCGAACAGCTCCAGGAGCACGCCGGGGTGGGCCGTGGCGAAGTAGTCGAGCGCTCTTCTGAGCTTGTCCAGGTCGAGGTTCTTCCTGATCAGCTTCTGCAGGCGGGCCGAAGCCGACTCGAGGGCGAGGGCCACGCACACGGTGCCGGCCTCGACCATCATGTCGATGTAATCCTCGGTCAGCAGGTCGGCCCTCAGTCCGTTGGGAAAGAACATCTCGACGTCGAGCCGAGAGTCGATGAGCATCTTGAAGAGCCGTGTGCTGACCTTGCGGTCGAGGTTGAAGATGTCGTCAATGAACGCGAAGCGCCGGACGCCGCACCGCCGGTAATACTCCATCTCCGAGAAGATGTGCTCGGCGGAGCGTACCACGTGCGACTTCGGCCATATCCTGTGGCAGTACGCGCACATGAACGGGCACCCACGGCTCGCCTGGATGGAGACGCTGTCCTTCACCATCGCGATGCCGATGTGGTCCATGTAACGCTCCACGTCGATCGCGTCCCGGTCGGGGAGGGGAAGCCTGTCCAGGTCCTTTATCTGCGCGCGGGGCCCGGTGAGGGCGCACTCCGCTTCCCGGTCTCCCAGCCCCGCCAGGGCCATGAAAGACACCCTGTCCAGTACGCCGGACTCGGCCACCACGAGACTTACACCGGAATCCCGCAGCATGAAGCTCACGCGCTCGGGGGGATAATCCGGGTCGATCGGCACGTACGCCCCGCCGGCCTTTAGGACCGCCAGCATGGCGACGATCATCTCGGGACCGCGCTCCAGGCACAGCCCCACAAGCGCGCCTTCCGCCAGCGGCCGCCCGTGCCTGTCCAGGTAGCGGGACTCGAGCAGCCGTGCCAGGCGGTTCGCCCTGGTGTTGAGCTCCGCGTACGTGAGCGCGGCGCCCTCGAATACTACGGCGGTAGCCCCCGGCGTCCTGGCCGCCTGCTCCTCGAAGAGCCCGTGCAGCGTCGCGTCCTCCGGCCACGAGCCGCCGAGCCTGTTCCAGTCGAACAGGACCGCGCGCTCCTCCTCGGGGGTGAGCATGCGGAGAAGGCCGGCGTCCTTTTCCGGGTTCCGGGCGGCGTCTTCGAGCAGCGCCTCGTAGTGCGAGATCATCCTCTCGATCGTCGACGCGTCGAACAGGTCGGTGTTGTACTCGACGATCCCCTCGATCCCCTCGCCGTCCTCCAGGAGGATTAAGGCGAGGTCGAACTTGGCGATGTCGCCGGAGGTCTCCACATCGCTCGAGATTATCCCCGGCAGGTCGAGCCGGATCGGGTCACGGACGTTCTGCATCGCGAGCATCAACTGGAAGACAGGAGTGCGGCTTATGTCCCTGGGGACGTTCAGCACGTCAACCAGGTGCTCGAACGGGACGTCCTGGTTGGCGTAGGCGTCAAGGCAAACCTTCTTGACGCGGTCCAGCAGCTCCAGGAAACAGGGCTCGCCCTCGAGGTCGCAGCGCAGGGCGAGGGTGTTCACGAAGAACCCCAGGATGCCTTCCAGGTCGGGGTGCACCCGGTTCGCGACCGGTGTTCCGATGATGACGTCCGTCTCTCCCGTGTAACGGGACACCAGGACGTAGAGGGCCGCGAGAACCGCCATGAAAAGCGTCGTGTCCGTCCCCCGGCAGAGCGCTTTGAGCGCCCCGACGAGCTCCGTGTCCAGGGAGAACGACCTCCGCTCGCCGTTGTAGGTCTTGGTCGCGGGTCGCGGGCGGTCGGAGGGCAGCTCCACGGTCGGAAAGCCTCGCAGGTTCTCCCTCCAGTAGTCCACCTGCTCGCGCAGCACGTCACCGGAGAGCCACTCGCGCTGCCATACCGCGAAGTCGGCGTACTGGACGGGGAGTCCGGCCAGCCGCGGCTCCATGCCAAGGCTGAACGCCGCGTAAGCTTCGCTGAGCTCGCGCGCGAGGATCCCCGCGGACCAGGCGTCGCTGATGATGTGGTGCTGGTTGAGCATCAGCACGTGCTCCCGATCCCCCAGCGCGAAGAGGCGCGCTCGGAAGAGCGGCCCCTTCTCCAGGTCGAACCTGTAATGGGCCTCGCGCTCGAGCAGCCCGGCGAGCGCCGCATCCTCGACGGAGCACGCCTCGAGCGCGACGGGCGAAGCGGGGAGGACCTCCTGCGACGCCTGCCCCGACTCTGTGGGAAACACCGTCCTGAGGCTCTCGTGCCTGGCCACCATGGCGCTGAGCGCCCGCTGGAGGGCGGCCACGTCGAGTTCGCCCTCCAGGCGGAAGGCCAGGGGGAGGTTGTAAGCCGAGCTGGTGGCCTCCTCGTACTGGTCGAGGAACCACAGCCTCTGCTGGGCGAAAGAGAGGGGCACGGGACCGTCGCGGTTCACCCTGCGTATGGGCTCCAGGGAGTAGCCGGTCCCGGCCATCTGTTCTCTTATATAGAGCAGGAGGCGCGCGACGTCGGAGTTGTCGAAGATTGCCCTGACGGGGCAGCGCACCCCGAAGATGTGCTGCACGCGCACCGCGGCCCTGGTCGCGGTGAGGGAGTGCCCTCCCAGGTGGAAGAAGTTGTCGTGAATGCCGACCCTGTCCAGCTTTAGCACTTCCTGGAATATGCCCGCCAGCGTTTCCTCTTCCTCGGACCTCGGGGCGACGAACGCCTCCTGACGGGCGAGCGCTTCCTCCCCGGGGGAGGGCAGCGCTTCCAGGTCGATCTTCCCGTGCGAGGTCAGTGGAAACGAGTCGACCCGGATGAAGTAAGAGGGCACCATGTGAGGTGGGAGTCCGGACTCCGCGAAGGCTCGCAGGTCCGCCGGGGACGGCCCGGACGGGCCGTCGCCGGCCGTTGTGAAGTATGCGGCCAGTGCCCTGTCGCCGCCCGCTTCCACGGCGGTGACGACGCAGTCCCTGACAAGCTCGTGCCGCCGGATCGCGGCCTCCACCTCGCCGGGCTCGATCCTTATCCCCCGGATCTTCACCTGGCGGTCTTTCCTGCCCAGGAACTCGAGGTTCCCGCACGGGTGAAGCACGACCAGGTCACCGGTCCTGTAGATGCGGTCGTAGTCCCCGCCGCTTTCGACCTCTCCGGCGAAGGGGTTTCGCAGGAACCGCTCCCGTGTCAGGTCGGGCCTGTTCAGGTATCCCTTCGCCAGGCACGGCCCCGTTACGTACAGCTCCCCCGGCTCCCCGCCGGGAACCGGCCGCATCTCGTCGTCGAGGACGTAGAGCCTTATGTTGCCGAAGGGCCTGCCGATGGGAGCGCGCCTGTCGCGGGGCGTGCCGTCCACCTCGTAGAAAGAGCAGCAGATCGTCGCCTCGGTGGGCCCGTAGCCGTTGATGACGCGGGCCGACGGCAGCGACCTCTTGATCCCGGCGAGGAGCGACTCGTCGATCGGCTCGACGCCGAACAGGAGCCGCTTGACCGGCTCTCTCATTCCTTCGTCCTCCAGGAACACCGCGAAGTCCTCGACGAAGAAGGGAGGTATGTAGGCGCCGGCGATCCGGCGGTCGCGCAGGTAGCGGAAGAAGTCCCCGGGGCTGTAGACGGTGTAGCGGTCGGGCACGTGCAGGGTGCAGCCGCACAGCAGCGCCGAGAACATCTCGTAGACCGACACGTCGAAGGTCAGGTTCGAGGCCATGCAGCAGCGGTCGCCCGGGGCGAGAGGGTACTCGGTCTGCACGTGGTGGATGATGTTCAGGACGTTCCGGTTGGTGCAGGCGACACCCTTGGGTTCCCCCGACGAGCCCGACGTGTGGAGTACGTACGCCGTATCGCCCGCCTCCCCCGCTGCAGGCGGACTCTCGCCGGCGGCGTTGTCCATGTCGGCGGAATCGCTGTCCATGAGGACGATCTCCAGGGAGAGGTCCTCGACGTCACGGAGGCAGGAGACGAGCGACCTCCCGGTCACGACCAGGGGCAGACCGGTGCTTCTCACTATGAAAGCGGCACGGTCCGCGGGGTAGTCCGGGTCGATGGGGACGTAGGCCGCCCCGGCCTTGAGAACGCCCAGTATGGCTGCGACGGCGTCGGCGCCCCTCTCCAGGCAGACGCCCACGGGAGTGCCCGGCTCGATTTCCCGGCCCGCCGACTCGCGATGCCTTCGGCGGACAGCCAGGGCGACGCGATCGGACAGGTCGTCGAGCTGCCGGTAGGTCAGGTGACGTCCCGCCGAGACTACTGCGGCGGTGTCCGGGTTCGCCTCAGCGCAATCGGAGAACAGCCCCGCGATTGTCGCGTCCCTTGGGAAATCCGCCTCCGTATTGTTCCATTCATCTCCAGCCATTTCTACCAAAACCCTAGCCATCTCCTCTCCGCCCGATCATACAATATAGGCCCCGTTCCCTTTCCATGAAAGGCGTCGTTCACTTTTTACTTTTGTTTACTTTTTTGGACGTAC
>CAZAIS010000098.1:0-7732 GCA_964485255.1 uncultured Acidimicrobiales bacterium
CATCAGGGCCGCGAAGTCGGTTTCCATGTCCTTACCCTCTCGACCCCGAGGACCTGGCCGTCGAGCAGGCCCTCACCCGGCTGTTGGGCATCCTGCCGGGCGACGTTGACCTGGCCGCCGCCATCACCGACCTGTATGCAGAGCAAGTGGGCGGCTTCTACGACAGCGACACGGGCGAGCTGGTGGTGGCCGGGGGAGAGGACCCCAGTCCGCTGGCGCAGTCCATCATCGTGCACGAGTTGGTGCACGCTCTCCAGGACCAGCACTTCGGCCTCGAGAAGGCGCCGCTCGAGAACGACGACTACGACAGCGACCAGAATACGTCCGTACTGTCCCTAGTCGAGGGCGACGCGACCGACACGATGTACGAGTACGCCAAGGACTACATGACCGTGAACGACCTCATGGAGATGCAGGAGGAAGCCGATAAGATGGAGTCACCCGAGCTCGACAGCGCCCCCATGTACCTGAGGCGGGGGCTGCTCTTTCCCTACCAGGAAGGCTACGAGTTCGTCCAGGCGATCAAGGAGAAAGCCGGCGGGGAGCAGGCCGTCAACGACGCGCTGCGGGACCCGCCTCTTTCCACCCGCCAGGTAATGGACCCCGGGGAGTATCTGGACGGGCGGTACCCCCCGCTCGATGTCGCGCTCCCCGACGTCAACGCCTCCCTGGGGAAAGGCTGGGAGAAGATAGACGAGGACACCCTCGGCGAGTGGGACTTCGAGGTCTGGTTCGAGCAGTTCACCACGGAGGCCACCGGCAAGGACGTCGGGGGAGGCTGGACCGGCAACACCATCCAGTACTACCAGGGCCCCGGCAAGAGCTACGTCATGCCGAACCAGACCGTCTGGGAGACGGAAGCGGACGCGCGCGCATTCTTTGAAAACTACCCCAAGCTGCTCGAGGGCCGCTTCAGCCGCAAGCTATCCAAGACAGGGGAGACCGCGACTTCATACGAGTACAAGGCGGCCGGTGTCACCTTCTACTGCGGCATGAGCGGCACGACGACTCTCGCCCTCCAGTCCACCGACGAATCGAAGCTCGACGCGGCCCTCGAGAGTTACCCCCAGATGGCGCCCGTGCCGTAGAAAACCCGCCGGCGCGCGTCAATTCACCCCGATCCCGATGCTGGTATCTCCGCCCTTCAGGCCCCGGTACAGGCTGTAGGTCGCCCGCTCCACGACGACGGGCGTGGACCTCGCGGTGTGAACGGCTATGGAGACACCGGTGGAATCGAGGACGGCGTCGACGCGGCCGAGACCGATGGTGTACCTGGAAGCCGCCGGCACCGTGTAAGTCCCGTCCACGACCTTTCCCGCCTCGGTCATGAACGAGACGTGACATACGGCCTCGCACGGGTTGGGGTTCTCAACCAGTATCCAGGTGTCCCAGGTGTCGCTCTGATACCCCTGCGGCACGTACCAGTCGGAGTGTGCCGCTACGGACCCGAGAGAGTTGGTGCCCTCGCGGATGCCGTAGTAGTCGAAGTACGAGGAGCGTTCCGCGACAAACGCTACACCGTTGCCGGAGGCAAAGAGGCAGCTAACGTCGGTCGACTCGAGCCCGGGAACCTCGTTGAGGAGGACGGTCTTCCGAGAGTGCGGCGGTATCGTGAACCGCTCAGAGACCGGATCGCGGAAATTCCTCATGTAAGTTGCCTTTATCTCGCAATCCTCCTCGCCCGGGTTGGCCAGAAGGGCATAAGTATCGAACCAGTTCGGGTCCCTCGAGACGTATCCCTCGGGCAGGTACCACGCGGCAGCCGGGGCCGTGGACCCTACCGAGTTGTGCCCGCCGGTCACTCCGCGATAGTTGAAGTACATGGCCCGCTCGGCCACCACCGGCCTGTTTGAGGCCAGCGAGGTGGCCACGTAGTTGCTCTGGAATCCGGGGACCCGGTCCACCTCGATGGTGTACCTGGTCCGCGCTGGCACGGGGTAAGCGTGACGGCCGACGTGTCCTTTCTCGTCCACGAAAGCGGCCTCGACCAGCGCGTCTTCATCCCCCGGGTTCTGCACCAGGATCCAGGTGTCGAAGCCGTCGGCGGTGTATCCCTCTCCGAAATACCAGGTCCTCGAGGGCTCGGAAACGGCGATCGAGCCGCTGGAACCTACCGCGCCGCGGTAGGAGAAGTACATGGCGCGCTCGACGGCGATCCCCACGCCGTTCAGGCATTCCACCCTGGTCGATACGTCGGTCGACTCGAGCCCGGGTATCTCGTCAACCGCGATCGAGAGGCGCGAGTGGGCCCGGGCCACGTACTCCCGGGTGACGTTCCCGGCGGACCCGTTGACCATGAACGTCGCGCGCAAACGAGCGTCCTCCCCCGAGGGGTTCTGTACAAGGACCCAGGTGTCGAACACGTCGTCGGGAGCGCAAGCGCCCTGAGCGGTGTAGCCCTCGGCCAGGTAGTAGGTTGTGGGAAGGCCGCTGCCCCGTACGTCGATGGAGTCGGCGTAGACGGGGCTCAAAGCCCCACCCGGCCCGCGGTACCGGACGTAAACCGTGCGGCGGCCGCGCCCGGCGGCAAGCTTCCAGGGGAGGCTTTTCTTTAAAGGCTGCCACCTGGAGCCTGCAAGGTCCGCCCGGTTGGAGAGGCGCATCATTATCTCACCGGAGGAAGCTCCCTTGCAGGAGGCGTTCAGCTTCAGCGAGACGGCGCTTGTGGTGGTGGAGGGAGCGCCGTCGTTTATGAGGATGGCGCCCTTGGGCGCCGGGGTTTCATGTGTCACAACCGGCAGGTTCGCCGAGAACTCGGAGGTGTTTCCCTGCCCGTCCGTCGCCGTGGCCGTGATAAGCCCGCTCCTCACCCGGGGCGGCCCGGTCCACGAGAAGGCCCCGGCATCGTCGCAGGCGACGGTGGCGATGTGGAAGCGGCCCTGGCCGTAGCCACCCTTCTCTCCCTGTGCGAAGTACAGGTCCACGGCGTCCGCGGGATCGGACGTCCCAGCCAACAGCAAGCGGTCCTCGTCGAGGTCCGCGGCCGTCAACACCGGGAAATGCTTGTTCAAGTTGGGGGCACCCGCCGTGGGATAGGGGAAATCGCTCTGGGGTACGTTGGAGCCCTTGGTCTCGCCCGTCCTCAGGTCGATGGGAACGGCCACGTGGCTGACGTTTCTATTGCCGGAGAAGACGTTGGGCCCGATCCTGATCCCGCGCGCGGCCCCGGCGACGTCGATGCCGATATCGCTCGCCCCTACGAACGTGTTCATCGCGCCGCCGGGGCCCCCGACGACGTTGTCTGTCACAGTGTAGGCGGATCCGAAGAACATTATATGGCTGGTGTTGGGGGCCTGGGGTGTCCCGAAGGTGTTGCCCAGAACGGTGTTGTTGGAAGAACCGATAAAGGCCCCGTAGGCGTCGTTGTTGCAGATGTAGTTGCCCTCCCCGGGCGCCTCGCCGCCTATCACGGCGCCGTCGCAGAGGACGTACAACCCCTGGTGGTTGACAGGCCCGGGCGTGCCGTCCGTCTTGACTCCTATGCGGTTGCCCTGGAAGATGGCACCGGTCCCGTTGTCGTAGCAGAAGACGGCCGCCCCTCCCCCGCCGGAGATGCAGTTGCCTTCACCCGGCCCCGGGCCCCCGATACGGGTGTCGGGGGTGCAGTTCCTCAAGGACACGTAGGAGCTCCCGAGCCTGGTGCCGTCGGGGCGTACCCCCAGGAAGTTGCCCCGCAAGGACGAGCCCCCGGCCCCGGACTCCAGGGCGACGTCCGACTCGACGCCGGTGATCACGTTGCCCGATCCCGGGACCCCGATCGCGATGGTACCGCCACGAACCCAGACGCCGGTGTTTATCGAGGGGTCCTCGATGGTACAGGTGCGGTCTGTGCCGATGTAGTTGCCGGCAACAGTGGCGGCACCCGAGCAGGAAGGGTAGAAGTTGATCCCCTGGGGGAAGCCGAGGATCACGTTGCCGTCCCCGGCGGAAGTTCCTCCAATGGTGTTGCCGTCGCCCATGTAGACGGCTACGCCGTCGTGGGTCCATGAGGTGTCGGCGCCGGTTGCCCTGATCGTGCAACCGGCAACGGTGTTGCCAGAGCTCCATATGGAAATGGAGGCCTGGGTGACCCCCGAGACCTTGACGTCGTTGATAGTAAGCCCGCGGATCGTATTGTCGGCCGAGTAGAGATAGACGCAGGAGAAGTCGCCCGTAGAATTGATGGTGACGTTCCGCCCGGAGGCGTCAACGGTGGTGCTCTCCCCTGTTATGACGAACGGGGAAGCCGCTGATATGGACATGTCGCCCGCGAAGGTGATGGTATCGGGCTCGCCGTTCGAGTTGGATATCTCCAGGGCTTCGCGCAGGGTGCCCGGCCCCGAATCCGCCGGGCTGGTCACCAACAGGTCGGCGGCTCGAGCGGCACCCGCCGGCGCGAGGCATGACAGAAGCAGCCCTAGGCCTATAATGAAAGATACCTGGCGCGATCGCATTGGATAACCTCCTCGTGAGATGCCGGGGAAGACAGGGGCGCCGGCGGGGCATCGCCGGCGCTCCCTGCTTTGTCTTTGCTCAATCCACTCCGTAACCCCCGACGTCGTGGCCGCCGGTGAGCCCGTTGTTGTCGTAGTTGAAGTACATCGGCCGCTCTATCGAGATGGGGAAGTCGGCGGTGATGCTTCCCGAGACGTTGGCCGCCTTGCCACCTATCGCGTCGCGCACGTTGATCGTCTGGCGGGCGTGGGGGTCCAGGTAGACCTCCTGGAACTCGTTGGTCCCGTCGCCGAAGATGTACTCGATGACCACGTGGCAGCCCTTGGAGTCGTGGGGGTTCATCAGAGTGTAGTAGGTGTCGAAGTTGGGGATGGTGGTCCCCTCGGCCAGGAAGTACTCGCTTCCCGGCGCGGGGTTGCCCAGGGTGGAGTCTCCCCCGTTCCAGTTCTTGTCTCCCATCCCGTAGATATAGTACATCGGCCGCTCGGCGATCACCGGGACGTCCGAGGTGATGGTAGTGGATATCTCCTGGCCGTCCCCGACGTCGTGGAGCACGTTCACGGTGCCCCGGCTCCTGGGGGGTACGGTCTTTGCCTTGTTCACGACCTTGCCTCTCGCGTCGTAGTAGCGCACGTTGCAGACGGCCTCTACCGCGTTGGGGTTCTGGATGGTGATCCACTCCTGGAACCCCTCCCTGGTGGTGCCCTCCGCGAACGACCAGGTGGTGGAAGGCCCGGTGGCCCCCACGGTGTTGCTACCCTCGAGGGCCACGCTCCTGTGGTAGTTGAAGTACATCGGCCGCTCGGCCGCGATCGGCACGTCGGAGGCGATCCTGGTGGAAACGTCCTGGTTGATGCCGATGTCCTTTGCGACCTCCACCGTGGAGCGGGAGTGGGGGCCAACCTGGTAGGCCTTCTCCACGTTCTGCCCGGTGCCCAGCATGTAGGTTACGGTGACGTTGGCGGTCCTGCTATCGTCGGGGTTGAAAAGGGTGAGCCACTGTTCGAAGCGGTTCCCGTCGGCGTCGTCGAACCGGGTGGTGCCTTCGGCGAAGTACCACTCCTTCTGAAGGACGTTGATGCCCATGACGTTGTGGCCGCCCTTCCAGTTGTAGTTGGGGTTGTCGATCTTGTAGCGGAAGTACATCGGCCGCTCGGCCACCACCGCCCGGTTATTGGAGTGGATCTTCACCGATACCCCGGTGTGGGCCTCGGGTATGTAGTCCTTGACTTTGACCGTGTCCCGCTGGTGGGCCTTCATCGCCCGGGTGACGGTCTTGACCTCCCCGGTCTCCAGCATGAAGGAGACCTGGTACTCGGCGTCTGCGTCCCCGGGGTTCAGCACGCAGAGCCACTCGTCGAACTCGGGGAGGCTGTTGCCCTCAGCAAAGTACCAGTCCTTTGCTATGTTGCCCACGAAGACGGTCTTGACGCTCGAGCCGGGGTTGCCGGCCAGGTCCTTCACCCTGACCTCGATGTTGTGGTTGCCCTCGGGGACCCCGGCAAGCTTCCAGGTGCGGGACATGTTGAAGGACTTGTCGGTCTGGTAGATCATCTTGCCGTCAACCCAGATCGAGCCCCAGGAAAGGCCGTTCTCGTCGGTGCCGGTCCCGGTGATCCTGAAGGACTCGTCGGTGTAGTAGCCGGTCTGGATGGTGTCCTTGGCCGGCCGGGTGACGAACGCCTCGGGGGCCCTGGTGTCTATCTTGACGGTGTCGTTCTTGACACCCTCCGTATTGCCCGCCCTGTCAACGGACCGGAAGTAGACCCGCCAGATGCCGTCCAGCAGCTTGAAGGGCTTCTTGTAGCGGGTCCAGTTGGCTTCCTTCTGGCCGGTGGACAGGTTCTCCAGGCGGTACTCTGTGTAATCGGGGTGCTCGTCCCCGGGGTCGAGGGTGCAGCTCGCGCTCGAGCGCAGCCAGCCGTTGTCGCCTGCTTGCCCCCTGGCGTTGAGCTCCGTCTCGGGGGCCGTCTTGTCGATGACTATCCTGCCGCTATTTACGTCGGCGGTGTTGCCGGCGGTGTCTGTCAGGGTGCCCTTGAGGTAGTAGCCGCCGTCGTCCAGGCTCAAAATGTTGACGCGGCAGCCCCAGGGGGCGTCGTTGATGAGCGGCCCCTTGTCCGTGGGCAGGTCGGCCCACTCGGAACCCTCCGGGTCGGTGCCGTAGCGCATATGGATGCTTGTGACCCCGTTGGTGTAGGAGTCCCCTCCCCCGGGGTCCTGCCCGGTCTCGTTCCAGTCGTCCATTACGTCGGTGAAGGAGAGATCGAAGTCGTCATTGACATACACGTCGTCTCCCCCGATCGCGGAAGGGGCGCCGTTTACCGCGATGCCGCCCGAGGGCGGCTCTGCGTCGGTGCGCTTCATGTAGATCGCCCCGGAGGCCCCGGTGTTGGATGCCACCACCAGGTAGGAGCGGGAACCGTCATACGCCCAGGCCAGGGTACGCGAGGTGTCGAAGGGGTCCACGGAACTCATGATGGTGGTGTCGTCCCCTGTGGTGATGCCTACCACATCGTGCCCACCGCTTCTCCGGCAGGCCCGAAGGGTCGAGCCCCTGCAGACCCGGGGGCAGGCCTCTGAAAGGCCGTTGGCGGCATAAAGGCTCTGGGCCACCTGCCACTGCCCCAGGACGTACCGGCGCTCGTAGACCCGGGAGTTGGTCCCGTCGCTGTCGTTCCAGACGACGCAGTAGCGGTCGCCGTTGTAGGTGACTATATCGGGCTTCGTCTTGCTATGGCCGGAAACGGCCGGGGAGAGCTCCCATTCAAAGGTCCAGGCCCCAGACTGGTAGCGCTCCGCTATTATGCTGCTTGCCGAAGGGTCGCCGTGCGCGTAGGCGACGGTGTAATCCGAGGCGGCGAAACCGCAGACCGAAGGTTCGTAATCCGGTATCGAGACCACGGTGCTGACGGGAGAGGGCGCGGACCAGTCGAGAGCGTTGACCCCGCGGAAAACGACCTCGGAGTGGTCGGTCTCGTAGTCCTCGTAGGCCAGCAGCCTGCTACCGTTGTCGGAGATCCCGAAGCGGGGGTTGCGGTGATGGAAGTTGTCGTTTGTCCTCATGGCGTACCCCGCGCCCCAGGTCGCCCCGAAGTCCAGGGAGGACCTGACGCATATCTGGTACTTGTCGGGCGCTCCCTCGCTCACCGGATCGCGGCTGTGGTAAGCGATCATGACGTTTCCGTCAGTGTTTGCCGCGATCGTGGGCTTGGAGTCGGGGGCCGTGCCGAGGTCTATCCGACTGTCCTGGTCCACTACGCCGTCGGAACTGATCCTGGGGTAGAAGATGGTGCCG
>CAZAIS010000099.1:0-7689 GCA_964485255.1 uncultured Acidimicrobiales bacterium
CCAGTTCCACAGCACCGCCAGCCACGATTTGCCCGACTTGACGCTGAGTACCCCCTCGAAGGAGTCCAGCTCGATCTCCCCGGAACCGCTTTCCTCGCCCGCGCATGACATCGTTACCTGCACCCTGTACCGGGCTTCGTTCTTCAAGGAGCCGGCGGTCCCAGCTTCTATGACGCCCCCCTGACCCGCTTCGAGCTGCCGCCCCTCCGACCGGAAGCCGGCCGGGCCGATGACCTCATCGACGCGGTCCTCGTCGAGCACCTTGACGCGCAGTACCGGGGTGAAGGCCAGGCGGCCGGTGTTTTCCACTTTGATTTTCAGGGTGAAAGGCTTCTCGGGCTCGACCGTATTCGGCGTGAATGCCCTGATTTTCCCCATCTTCCTGGCCAGCCTGCCCCCGATCATCAGGAACTGCTCCGAGCGGACGTGCTCCCTCGCGCCTATCCATACGTGTGCCTCGGCTAAGTACGCTCCATCCGGCAGACTGTCACCGGGCGCCCACGCGCAGGTTACGGCCCGCCTGCACCCCGGCAGTACGTTCTCCGGGGCGAGCCCCGGCCTGCCCGTTTCTCCTCCGGCCTCATTCCTGACCACGACGAAGCCCGTCGGCTTGAAATGCTCGGCGGACTTGCTCAGCACTATGGGGGCAAGGTTCACCCGGTAAGGGAGTCTGCCGCCGGTGGCTGTGACCTGCCGCTCTTCCTCGGTCAAGGCCCTACCGTCAGGGACCTCCTCTATCAGCATCCCGGTCACGTCACCGTCGATTGCGCCCGGAGATGGGGATGCTAGCTCCATCACGACTCCCACCCTTGCCGCGCTTGACACCCGGGAGGCCCCCGCATCCTCCACCTCGTCCACCGGGACCGCCTTTACCATGACGGCGGCATAGATGCTTCTTTCATCGGCGGGGGTCCCGTTGACGCGTAGCCGCACCTCGCGCGTCCTTCCGGCCGCCAGGTTGAATTCAGCCGGGTCGGCGGTCAGGACCGCGGCGGACCTCCTGGCGTTCTCGTCCTCCAGGAAGCGCGCCGCACCCCGCAGGCCCTGCGTCAAACCTGCCACCTCGACGGTTATCTTCTCTTCGAAGGCGGCTATATTCTCGACCTTCAAGGGGGTCAATTCCTGGGACATGCTCGAGAGGCGCAGGTCGTATGTGACCGGGGATACCCTTACGGCCGGGCGACGGGACTGCGCGAGGGCGCGAGGGGCCGGGATGAAAGAAGCGAGCAGCACCATGGCGGCCACCACCGCCCGCAGGCGCGAAGAGGCGGCCCGGACCGCGGGCTCCTTCACCCGGCGTTCGTATTCCGCATCAACCATTCCCACTCCTGGTCGAATTAACGACCGGCACTCTTACACCTGGGCAATCGTAGCCCCGCCGGGGCGCTGGTGAACCACCCACCTGGGGGTCCGAACACGCGAATCTGGCCTACGCGGGACAGGGACCCGGGTTCCGTGGCGGGATGGAAAGCCCGCGCGTCCCTTTTGTCACCCTCTCCTCAACCGCATGTAGGACGCCCCGGAGCGCCTCGGGAGTCACAATAGTCTCGTAATGGGCAGATGCGCGGAAAGGACTCTGCAGATTTGGCATGCAAGGAAGCCTCTCACCGGGGAATCCTCCAGGCCCGAAAGGGCGTGTACCTGCTTTTTTGTTTTCGCGCGCTCAGATGCTATGGAATAGCGATCGAGGTAAAGGAGGTGTGCGAAGGATGAAGTGCAAGAGGACCTGCGCCGTCCTGGCGGTGGCGCTGATCGCCGTCTTCGCCGCGGGGACGCTGTCGCTCGGGGCAACTTCCGACAGCCAGGTTATCACCGGTAATCCGGAGGAAACCCAGTCGATAGTGGCGCCCGCCGACATATCCAACTGGACCCTGGTGGTAGGGGCTCAGGGGACAAACACGGACGTAGACGACGATGAGGACAATACGGTTGTCTGCCAGTCGAACGTTCTCTACGACGTCACCGTCAATTCGGACCTTGCCGGCAACAAGACCTCGGCCAACATGTTCGAGTACGAGACGGGCGGTACGCCCGGCTACGTCGAGTCCGGCAGGAACCTGCAGTACGCCATGCGTTGCAGGACGGGGGCCGAAGATTACACGGCTATCAGCGATACACCCGTCGAAGTGCCGGGGATGCACGCGCTGCCGGTGACCGAAAACGGCGGTGATACCACTTACGTGGACTTCGAGCAGCAGATCGGCTACAACGACGACAGGCTGGCGGGCACACTCGTATACCGCATAGAACTGACGTTCACCATTTCTCCCAGCACGTAAACGGGAGGGCCGCGGTCCGGTGGCGGGGGTTTGTTCGGCTCCGCCACCCGGAACCGAGGGCGGCTTCACTCGGTCGTCCCCCGGGGATTGCCGGGGATCCTGCTTTCGACGGGAGAGCGGCGGTACAAATGGCAGTGCCAGGGAACGTGCCCGGGAACCGGACCGGGTGCGGTTTCCGTTGGAGGCCGGAGTCTAGTAGGCTTCCTCTGAGCACTCGGGGCTGAAGATGATCTCGAGCATCTCCACGAGAACCGTAACCTCGAACGGCTTATTGAGGAAACACTCGATGCCCAGCTTCCTGGCGGTCTCGACCTTCTCGGGGCTCCCGAACGCGGAAATTATGATAACCGGGATCTCGGAGGTCTTGCGCAGCTCCGCGAGCATCTCGAGGCCGTCCATGACCGGCATCATGATGTCGAGGAGGAAGATATCCGGGGTTTCTCCAAGGGCTTTCTCGAGCCCTTCTTTCCCGTTGCGGGCCGTAAGAACACTGTAACCATGGCTCTCCAGGTTCATGGAAAGCAGCTTCACGATGATTGGGTCGTCGTCTACAACCAGGACTGAAATCATGCTACCACCCGTGTCTTACAGAGTTCTTGGCTAATAGAATAGCACTACTGGCACCTGCCCATAAGCAAGCATCGGCCAAAAAGCCGTCAAACATGAATCGCCCCGCTTGCCGCCGGAGCGCGCCTGCACGAGAATTGGGCTGATCCCTTTGAAGGAACGCGAGGGCGGGGAGTGGTGTTTGAAGGAAAGAAACGGGCGGCATGCTGACGGAGACCGACGCCGGGACCGCCGGGCGGCGCGGGGCGGCGGGGTCTTTTCGGCGCTGACGCACAGGGATTATGCCCTGTTCTGGAGCGGCGCCCTTGTCTCCAACGTGGGCAACTGGATCCAGACCACAGCGCTCATGTGGTACGTAAACGAGGTGACCGGCTCCAGCAGTTGGGTGGCGGCGGTGAACCTCGCGGCGTACCTGCCGGTCCTGCTGTTCGTGTTTCTGGCGGGGCTTGTCGCGGACGCCTATGACCGTAAGCGGGTCGTCATAGTGACAATGGCCGTCCAGATGGTCTGCTCGCTCGCGCTGGCGCTTACGAAGTCGTTCGACGTCCTCGGGCTGCCGCTGATACTGTCCTGCGTTTTCGTTACCGGTATCGCCTACACTTTCTCCGCGCCGGCGGGAGTCTCGTTCCTGCCCGAGCTCGTGCCCGAAAAGGACATGATGAACGCCCTCTCACTGGGCACGGCGCAGTTCAACATAGGACGGGTGGTCGGGCCTGCACTGGGGGCGATTGTCATCTCGGGGTGGTCGGTCGCCGGCGCTTTCTACATCAATGCGATCAGTTTCCTCGCCATAATCATCACTTTCTCGCTGGTGCGGCCGCTCAGGCCGCAGGTCAGGGCTCCTCTGGAGAACGTCTGGAAGGAGATGGGCGACGGATTCCGCTACACTTTCGCCTACCCCTGGCGCGTCGCCGTGCTGCTGTCGCTGGGGGCGGTGACGTTCTTCGGGTTCTCCTGCACGGTCCTCTTTCCAGCGCTCGCGAGGCAGGTCCTGCGCGGCGGCTCGGGAACGTACGGGCTGCTGCTGAGCATGGTCGGCCTGGGGGCGGTCGCCGGGGCGCCACTGGTGACCTACCTGGGCGGCAGGGTGCCCGAGAGCAGTATCATCAGGTGGTCGTGCCTCGGTGTGGGTGCGTTCACCTGCGCGATGTCGCTGTCGCGAGCGACCTGGCTGTCGTGCTTGATCGGCGTGGGCCTGGGGTGCTGTTTCCTGATGATGGGCTCCGCCGTTAACACGGTTCT
The DNA here is from genome assembly GCA_964485255.1 of uncultured Acidimicrobiales bacterium. Classification (GTDB taxonomy): domain Bacteria; phylum Actinomycetota; class Geothermincolia; order Fen-727; family Anoxymicrobiaceae; genus CAZEJS01. Next base: position 4,089 of record CAZAIS010000099.1, read on the forward strand.
TCAGGCGCGCTCGGAACTCGAGATGCGGGGGCGGATGGTGAGCATGTACTCCCTCATGTGGATGGGCCTGTTCAGCATCGGGGGGCAGTTGGCCGGGTACGTATCCGACGCCTGGAGCCCCCCATGGACCTTCGCGCTCGGTGGTGCGATCTGCCTGGCGCTGGCCGCGCTGCTCTTCGCGCTTCCAAGGCTCACAGAGGGCGCTCGCTCCTCTCTCGGCATCGAGCACATCCCTTAACTTCTTGGGGTCAGGTCTAGTTTGTTAAGCCGGGCTTAACTTTTTGGGGTCAGATCTGATTTGTTAAGTCGGACGGGAATGTGTTGCTGCGCGGCTTGCGAAGGAAGGAAAGCCCGTACTCCCGGCGGCGGGATCGAGTGATTCCAGTTCCTCAGCGAGCCCGGTCCGCGCGCGGCGGGACCAGGTAGAGAATGGTGATAACCGCGCCTCCCCGGAGCCGTCGGTTCATGCATGCGCCCGCCGGCCGGACCGGGCCGAATCCGCGATTATCATCTCGAACACGTTCAACGCGCTGTCGGCCGCGCGCTCCGTCCCTATCCCCATGCCTCCCGCGTCAACGCCTACCACGTACAGGCCTTTGACGGGCAGGCGGGCGTCAGGCTTGTTCGGGCCGTCCTGATCGTAGCTCTGGGCAAGACCGATCGCCTCGCCCGCGCCGCGACCGCCCAGCATCGCGATGTACTCGAGATCGGTCTTGTGCCGCCAGATCAAGTGTTCCTCCATTCCGGGGAACAGACGACAGAGCCGGTCGCTCACGACATCGGCGACCGCGCGAGCCAGGTCACAATGGTCCAGCGAAGCGGGTACGGGGGCACACGCCAGCAGGAGGTGCTGCCCCGGGGGGGCCAGTCCCGGGTCGATCTCGGTCGGCGAGAGTATGTACAGTGGGACGTCTTCGGGCACCTTGCCGTTTTCTATCGTGTCCCAGTAGGCTTCGTACGTCCAGCCCTCCGGTACGTACAGCATCAAGGCCGTATCCATCGGCCGGCTGTCGAGCGCGCACTTGAAAGTCACCGCCCCGAGCGAGTCCCGCAGCCCGCCCACTCGCTCGACGTAACGCGCCTCGAAGCTCTCTGGTCCCGCGAGCTCCACGGTCTTCTTCATTCCCGCGTTGCTCACGACCACGTCGGCCGGGTAAAACCCCAGGGCGGTCCGGACCCCGGTGGCCTGTCCATCCTCGACCACGATGCCCGTAACGGGCTCGCCGAGCCTTACCTCTCCGCCGTTTTGCCCGCAGACCTCGAGGAACGACGCCGGGACGCGCCCGTACCCGCCCCGGGGATACGCCACCGCCGCTTCGCGGGCCCACCACGAGAGGGCCCAGAGGAACTCGGCGGTCGAGGACTCCGTGGACGGGATGACGAACATCATGCCGCCGATGACGTTGAAGAACGTGAGCAGGTTGACGTCCTTCGTATAGCCGTCGATAAAGACGGATACGGGTTGGCCGTAGTAAGGGGCTATGTCTTCCATTGTACGAACGCTCAGCACCTTCCGGAACAGCCTGAAAGCGCCGAGCATGCTGAACGGCCGGGGCCTGATGACCCACGCGATCCTGAGAAGAGCGTCCGGTCTCGTGAAGGCCAGCGGCAGACGCGTGGAGCGCTCTCCTACCCTCAACCGCCAGGGACCGATCTCCCTGAGCTCCAGGTCGGCCTCAAGGCGCCGGGATAGTGTGCCGATGGGCCCGTGACGGCCGCGTGGGGACGTGTGGACGTTGGCGTCCACCAGCGATCCCTCGCGCTGGTAGACAGCCGTTTTGCCGCCGGTGAACTCGTTCCGCTCAAAGAGGGTGACCTTGAAGCCCTCGCGCGCCAGCAGGGCGGCGATGCCCGCTCCCCCAACGCCCGAACCTATGACCGCCGCGCTCTGCCGCTCTGCCGCTTGCGCCACACGCACCGCCCCCCGGCCACATGCCTCGTTGCCTTTACGACGCCTATTTTTCATACGGACTCCGCCGGATCAGCAACCCGAGCTTCCGTGTCACCTCTGACGGCCGGGGAAGCCGCTCGGTCATCCCGGCTGCGACGGGCGGGCAGACCCTGTGCCCCCGCAGCGGACGATCGCCCCATTTCCCACCTGGCAATCCAATGGTTACGCCTTGTGTATCCCCGCGTAGACTTAACTTATCAGACCTGACCCCGAAAAGTTAAATCGGCGGTGGCCGAGGGAGAGGGATTCGGCGTATTCGAGTTGTTTGCGCCAGTCGATGCCGGTCAGGGCGAGGATTTTATCCTCGGCGGCCGCTATCTCCGGGCGGTCGGCCGGGCCGCCGGCGCGGGGCTTCGAGCGGTTGATCAGGTCCGCGGAAGCCTCGTCGACGGCGACCGGGTCGCGGGACACCAGGACTCCCAGGTCGTCGAAAGCGGGTGTCTCCGAGAACCCTTCGCAGTCGCAGTGAGAAGTGACGTCCGTGAGGAAGTTTACGAACACCACGCGCCCCGGATCGAAGCAGGACAGCACTCCCATCGCCGCCTCGGCCAGCCCGCGCGCGAATGAGTCGTAGTCGTGCGAATACCCGATGGCCCCCTCGGGACACGAGCCTATGCACACCCCGCAGCGAACGCAGGAATCCGTGAGCGCCGCGGCCTGTCCGCTCATGTCGATCGCGCCGCTCTTGCATGTCTCGGCGCACGAGCCGCAGGCAACGCACAAGCCCTCGTCAATTGAGATCGTGGTCGAGAGGTGGACCCGGGCCTTGGTCTGTCTGCCCACGCAACCCATCCCGAGCTGTTTGATGGAGGCGGCGAGGCCCGCCGTCCAGCCGTGGCCCGTGACGTGGGTCACGACCACCAGGGCGTCCGCTGACGCGATGCCCGAGGCGACTCCCACCCGGTCGAGGACCTCCCCCTCGATGTCGACCCAGACGTCGGGTTCCTCGTCGGCGACCAGGAAAGGACATCCCATCGTCTGGCTCGAAAACCCGTTCCAGGCGGCGGTCGCGACGAGTTCCCCGGCCGTGAAGCGCTCGCGGCAGTACAGCGTGGTGGTCTCGGTCACAAAAGGGCTCGCTCCCCTGCGCGCGAGCTCCCCGGCGATCGAGCGCACGAAGCTGGGCCTCACGTAGGTGACGTTGTTCCTCTCGCCCGGATGGATCTTCACCGCCACACGCTCACCTTGTTTCAGCTCCCCGAGAAAGCCTGAGTCCTCGAGCAGCGCCGATATCCTCAGGTTCAGCGCGTCCGGCTCGCCCGTCGACGCGAACGGCGTGAACAGTACCTCTGACTCCGTTTCAACCGCCTCCCCCGATTTCCAGCAGGACCTTCAGCGTAGAGGGCTCTGCCTCCGATGCTATCCTGAACGCGCTCTCGATGTCTTCCAGCGGAAGCGCGTGTGTCACGATCTCGCGGGCGCTGACGGACCCGGTCCTGATGAGGTCTAGCGCCCTCTTGAAATCCCCGCCCGTGTACATGAGGGTGCCCCTGACGTCCAGCTCTCCATCCTGGACGAGCGGCATGGCCACGGGAACCGGTCCCGGCGGGACGCCCACGGCGACGACCGTGCCGCCGCGCGGCGCCGCTCGGAGGGCGAAGTCAATGGTTTCCTCCTTGCCGACGCACTCGAACACGGCGGCGAAGCGCG
>CAZAIS010000100.1:0-7681 GCA_964485255.1 uncultured Acidimicrobiales bacterium
GAAGGGCTCCGAGCGGGCTCGAAGGGAGTAGACGCACGCCGTGGTCTTGCGCGGGTCATTCTGGCTCCAGTCCACGAAGATCTTGCCTTCACGCGCTTCCTTGCGCATCACCGACGTGACACGCTCAGGGTAACGACGCTCCAGCACGAGGGCGACAGCCCTGGCGTAAGCCTTTGTCCGGTCAAACGAGGCGCCGGCGTTCAAGGGGACGTATACGTGGACTCCTTTGCCGCCCGAGACCTTGGGAAACGCCTGGAGCCCGTCTTCCTCCAGCACCTCGCGCAGGCGCCGCGCCGCCCACGCGGCGTCGAGGACGCCGGCGGGCGGACCCGGGTCGAGGTCGAACACGATAGCGGTCGGCCGGCCCGGTTGCCGCGCTTCCGCGAGAAGCACGTGAAATTCGATCGCCGCGAGGTTCGCGAGCCATACCAGCGTGGCCGCGTTTTCCACGACGCAGTAATTGACGCGCCCCCTCTTGTTGCGGCTTGACACAGTCGCGGTGCCCACCCAACCCGGGTGGCCCCGGGGGCATTCCTTCTCGTAGAACGACTCCGCCTCCACGCCGTCGGGATACCGCTTGAGCGTAACGGGACGTCCCTTCAGGTGCGGCAGCATGAACGGCGCGACGCGGGCGTAGTAATCGATCATCTGAGCCTTGGTGAATCCCGTTTTCGGCCAGAGCACCTTGTCGAGGTTCGATATCTCCAGCCTGTTGCCGTCCACCTCGACTTCAACGGTCTCCCTCACCGCGCGCCACCCGCCTTCCTCTTCGCGTCGCGCGCCCGCTCGAGGCTTTTCTCCAGCGCGGACATTATATCGACGACCTTGCCTTCCTCGGCCGGTGGCGGCATAACGTATTCCCCGCCCTCGGCTTTGGCATGTATCAATTCGAGGACGGACTCGCGGTACTCGTCGCCGTACTTCCCCGGATCGAAATCTCCGGCGAGCATCTCTATGAGCCGTCCTGCCATCTCCAGCTCGCGCCCGGCGGGCTCCTCCGCCTCGGGCATCCCCTCGGCCAGCTCCGAGAGCCCGACGACCTCATCGGTGAAGCGCATCGTCTCGAGAACCAGGGCGTCTTCCACCGGACGCAACGCTGCGAGGTACTCCTTCTCGCGCATTACGAACTTTGCTATACCGACGCGCTTCGAGTCGCGCATCGAGCGCAGGAGCAATGTGTAGGCCCTGGCGGACTGCTCGTCGGGGACGAGGTAGTAGGGGTGAACGAAGTACGCCGGGTCGATCTGGGACAACCCGACGAAGTCCAGGATTTCGATAGCCCGCGAAGCTCTCGGCGCGAGCCCCTGTAACTCGTCCGCTGTGACGGTCACGTACCTGCCCTGCTCTATCTCGTAGCCCTTCACCACTTCGTCCCTGTCAAGCTTCTCGCCGTCCAGGGAGCAGACGAGCTGCTGGCGCACACGCGCGCCGTCTTTCTCGTGCAACATGTGGAAGTGGACGTTCATGTCCCTGGTGGCGCTGAAAAGCTTCACTGGAATGTTGACCAGCCCGAAGCTGATCGCTCCGCTCCATATCGCCCTTGGCATTCTCGGCCCCCCTTCGAACCGGCTACGACCTGTCTTCTCTCACAACTTCGCCAGGGTCCCTGTCCACCCTCAGCCCCTTGAAAGAGGGCTGCCTAAGGCGCCCCGCACCCGTCCAACCGTGGAACTCAACCTCCGCCACCAGGTCGGGCATCGCGAATACCGCCTCTCCCACTTCAGGCAGAACGGCGAACGGGCTTTCCTCCGTGCGCCTCGCGTCTAGCGCGCCGGCGATGGCGGCGCGCTCTTTATCCGTGAACCCCGTCCCTACCTTTCCGGCGTAGACCAGCCGGCGGACTCCGCCCGCGGCGGCCGTAGCGGGCTCGTAGTAACCAAGCAACAGCGCGCCGGCCGCATTGCCGCCGGTCGATATCGGGGTCCAGCCGCCGATGACGAACTCCTGGCGGTCGACCAGCTTGATCTTGAGCCAGTCGCGGGTTCTCGAACCGGCGAGGTAGGGGCTGCTCAGCCGCTTGGCCACGATTCCCTCGAGCCCGTTCTCCCCGGCGGCCCGCAGGACCGCGTCCCCTTCGCCCCGGTACCAGGGGGGCGTCCGCCAGCGCGGCCCCGAGAGCCCAACGCCGTCGAGGACGCCGCGCCGCTGCTCGTAGGGGAGCCCGGCCAGGTCTCTCCCCTCGAGGTGGAGGATATCGAACACCATGTAAGTCACGGGTACCTCGGCCCGCATCGCAAGCGCCCTCTCCGGTCGGAGCCCCAGCCTGCGTTGCATCCTTTCGAAGCTGGGGGCGCCGTCCCGGTCGAGCGCCACCAGCTCACCGTCCAGCACGCAGCAGGAGGACCCCAAATCGCCCGCCAGCTCCCGCAACTCGGGGTATGCATCCGTGATGTCCACGAGGTTTCGCGTCTCGATCCTCAACCGCTTTCCGTCGTAGAGAACCACGGCCCTGATGCCGTCCCACTTGTACTCGAACCCGAAGGGCTCCTGGTCCGCGGGCATGCTCGAGAGTGTTGCCAGCATCGGCTCGACGTGAGACGGCATCGGCGCTGCGATGGTATCGAGTCCCCGGATATAGACGGATAGACCACCCATCCCTGTCCTCCCGTGATCCGCTTCGCCGTGCTCCTCCCGCCGGCGAACCGTTCCCCTTCAAGCCGTCTTCCGCGGGTCCCGCCCGCGAACCGTTCCCCGCGGGCCCCCACCCGGGAACCTTGCTCCCGTAGGCCGCCCGCCGGCGCACCGTATTCCATGCGCGCCGTTGCTCGCGACGGCTCGTCACCACTCACCTCATTTTAATCCACGCGGGTCCCGAACCCTTCCGGGCGCTGAAGGGATTCCCTCCGGCACAACGTATTTGAACAGTAGCGGAAGCCGCCTGGAGCGTCCCGACTCCTCTCGGATTGGAGGCGACATGGCCGGGGAATCACTATTCAAAGAGGATGCCGAGCGCCTCGCCGACCTTATCGTTGACGAGAACCCGATGGTCGACATCCTGGACATCCGCATGGACCCGCAACTGGGCGGTTACGTCATCACTGCCTACGACTACGGGGCCGACGAGGAGTTCACCGTGGACCGCCTCGAGACCTGGAACGCGAAGAGGGCCCAGCACATCGAGACCCACGCGACGCACCGCCTGACGGGGAAGGTCCACGAGAAGCGGGGCAGGAAGATCGGCTCTGTCCTGGGGCACTGGGTGGAGGTCCACCCCGACGACTGGCCCGACGAGATCTGTGACGCGGTGGCGCGGCGATGCTTCCCGGGGGAGTCACTCACGGACCTGGAGCCCGCGCTGGCCGAGGCGCAGGCCATATACCCGGGAGGAGGACGGCCTGAGGATTACAGTTTCGACGGGCGCTACCTCGCCATGGTCAAGGAGGACTCCTCCAGGGTCTTCAAGCAGATCGTCAAGCTCGCGAACTTCACGCTGGAGGACCAGTCCGACCGCGTGGAGGAGTGGCGCACGCTCGGCTTCGACATATCTCCCCGGCCGCAGGCGCCGTTCATCGAGCCCGGAACTGCCGAGTGGAACGAGCGCGAACTGGTCGAAGAAGTGAAGGACAGGCTGCTCGACCTCTCCGACAGCGGTTACGGGGCGATCCTTCTCGACGGCAGCGTCAATGCGACCGCTTACGCATGGGTACTGGCCGGCGTGCTCGGCCTGAAGGTGGTAATGGCCTGGGAGCAGAGCGTCCGCACGGCGCCGCCGGGCGTAGTCGGCCTGGGTTTCAGCGAGCTTCTCCACTACAAGGAAGTCGAGGAGCTGCTCTAGGACGGCCCGGCTCCACCACCGGGACGCGCCGTCGCCGATGACCCGCTCGCGAAGCTTGTCACCCTCGCCAACGGCCGGCCCGCGGCCGTGCTCACCGGCCTGCTTGCCCACCCGCGTGCGTTAGCTGGACAATATTGCTATAATGCACAGGATTGTACGCGTGACAGGTTTCGAGGTGGGTATTGATACTTTTCCCGAGGAGTCCGCATCCTCGGGATTCTTTTTCAAGGAGGAGGTGAAAGAGTGAAGATATACGTTGGCAACCTTAGCTACAGCACAGACAACGACGGGCTGCGCGCTGCCTTCGAGCAGTTCGGCGCGGTCAACTCGGCCGAGGTCGTGTTCGATCGCAACACGAACAGGTCGAGGGGTTTCGGCTTTGTCGAGATGCCGAACGACGATGAGGCGAAAGCCGCCATCGACGGTCTGAACAGCAAGGACCTGGACGGTCGCCCTGTTAAGGTGAACGAGGCCAGGCCCCGTAGGGAAAGCGGCGGAGGAGGTTCTCCTTACCGCTACTAAGCCCTGAATATTGAGAACCGCCCTGCCCGGGCGGCAGCGCCCAGAAGGCGACAGTGAGTTTCTGAGAAGCGGCACAGGGGAATCCTCGCCAACCATTGATATCTCACAGGTAGAAAGGTGCGCCCTGATATTGTTCATCCGCGAGCGTTTGCCGGCGACGGATGACCGCGATGCGGGCGGTGGTGGAGCCTTCCATGTTGGAAAGGTGCGCCCTGAAACGGTTCATCCGCGAGCGTTTGCCGGTGACGGATGGCCTCGTGGCGCGGGCGGCGGTGGAGCCTTCCATTACAGATATCGATACGAAGGCGCGGCGGCGAGGCGCGCGCCGTTCCACGCTCCCCGCATGAAACCCTATTCATCGCGGCACAAAACCCTCTTCGCTTAACAGCGCGCGACGTCCGTAGGGCTTTCCCCCCGGGCCATCTGCGGCCCTATCTGGTTACCAGTTCATGAAGTAGCGATCGGCCGTCCACCCGAGCGCCGAAAAGCGCTCCGGCGCGAAAGCGCTTACCGGCGGCTGGCGCGCTTGACTATGTACTCCTCGAACAGCTCCCGCGATGTGTGCTCGGCTCGCCAGCCCAGGCCCTCGAGCTTTTCGCTGGTGCCCACCATGGACTCGGAGAACATGCGGACCCAGTGGCCCGAAATCGGTGAGGTCCCCAGGCTGAAGGAAACATCCGCCAGTTTCTCCAGCAACCTCTTCGGCAACCGGGGAGCTCGCATGCCGGCCAGCTCGAACATCTCCGAAGTGGCGATCGTGTCCTCGCCGGTCACGTGGTAAACACCGAGGGCCCTTTTCGCCAGCACCAGTTGTATCGCCCCCGCGACATCGTCCTCGTGGATGTACTGGCCATGCGCGTCGTGCCCCTTCAGGCGGAACGCCATCTTCCGCGAGAAGAGCCGCGCCATAGTGTTGTCGATCCTCTCACCTACGATCACGGCCGGCCTCAGGACCGTCACGTCCAGCTCGGGATGGACGTCGGAGAACCAGCGCAGGTAGTGCTCCAGCTCCGCTTTGCAGTAGCAGTAGTAGCAATCGGGGTGCCCTCTCGGGTAGTCCTCCTCGGTAAGCGGGACGGGGTTGTCGGCGTGAGGCCCGAACGCCGCCATCGAAGAGAGCTGTATCAACCACGGCACGCCCGCCTCTACGCAGGCGTGGAACACGTTCCTTGAACCGTTGATGTTGATGTCGTAGATTCTGTCCTTGTCCCTGATCTCGTCCAGGACGAACGCCATGTGGAGCACCGCGTCCGAGCCCCGCATCGACTCCCGTATGCCGGGATCCCGCACGTCATGCCTCCGGAACTCGAGCTTCGAGCATGCGACTCGCGGGGGGTCCAGGTCCGCTCCGACTATCCTTTCGATCAGTGGGTCATCCTCGAGCCGCCTGCAGACCAGCCCGCCCAGGTAACCGGAAACACCCGTAATAAATAGCCGCAACTGACACCTCCGTCCATTGTTGATGCTTGTGGGTAAGATCTCTTTTTCGAGTCGAACACCTCCGCGTCGCCGGTGTCCCGCCGACTCAGGAAAAGAGACCTGACCCACAAGAGTCAAGTCTTGTGACCTTGCCGCCGCAGAGCACCTCGTCTCCTCTGTACAGGACCACGGACTGTCCCGGCGCGGTCATCTCCTGCGGCTCGTCGAAGTCAAGGCGGGCCCGCTCTCCGGCGAGCGGTCGCAACATCGCCGGCACCGCCCGCTTTCTATACCTGGTGACGGCCTCCACGGCGATCTCTCCTTCGACCGGCTCGATCGATACGTAGTTGACATCCCTCAGAAAAAGCCGTGACTGTCTCAAGACGCGCTCGCCGGCGGCCACCGTGATGGAGTTGGATTCGGGGTCGATGTCGATGACGTACATCGCCTGATCCGAGGCCAGGCCCAGCCCCCTTCGCTGGCCCACCGTATAGAGCGCGATCCCCCGGTGCTCTCCGATAACCGACCCCTTCTCGTCCAGTATCGGGCCCGGGCGGCCTTCACCCGCCAGGGCGCGCACGAGCGCGCCGTACCCCTCCTCCCCTACGAAACACACGTCCTGGCTTTCCGCCTTGTCTCGGACCTCGAGGCCCATGCTCCCCGCGACCTCGCGCGCCTCCTCCTTCGTCATGTCGCCGAGGGGAAACCGGACGCGGGACAACCGCTCCCTCGCGAGAGCATAGAGGAAGTATGACTGGTCCTTGGATTCGTCGATCCCCCTCTTCAGCACGTACCCGCCGGTCCGCGCGTCTCGCTCCACCCTCGCGTAGTGACCAGTAGCGAGCGCCGCGGCCCCGAGCCGCAGCGCTTCGACGAACAGTGAACCGAACTTGATCATGCTGTTGCACGCAACGCAGGGGTTCGGTGTCTCGCCGCGCGCGTAAGACATGGCGAAGTCTTCGATAACCTTCTCGCGGAAATCTTTCCTCAAATCCAGCAACCTGAACGGTATGCCTATGTTTTCGGCAACGGCTCGGGCGTCCCGCATGCCTTCCGCTCCCGCCTCCGACACGTTACCGTCGCCGGGGTCAAGCAGCCTGAGACCTACTCCGATTACTTCATGACCCCGTCGTTTCAGCACGGCCGCCGCCACCGAGGAATCGACCCCGCCGGACATGGCGACCACAAGCCTGTCCATTAGAAGACCATCCTGCCCTCGTCGCGTTCCCACCGCTTTCGGCGGTCCGGCGTGCCGGAGCGCTTCACGACCCAGCCGGACCGTGCGCGCCGGCGACGATCAGTCTATCAACCGGGGACGCCCCCCTTGAACTCCCGGGCACGGGCGCGCGGCGCCGCGCCGGCCGGGTACAAGTGACTTCATCGGCGGATCGCGATAGCGCTCAGAGGGGGGCGTCCTCCCTGCGCCGCCCGGAGAGGTCCGTAACGAGGAATAGCCTCTCGCGCCCGTTTTTGAAACACACGTGGAGGCGCTCCTCCTGCCCGATGAAGACCGGGATGTCAATCGGAATCGGGTCGTCCCCATGCCTCAACTCGAACGACTCCAGCTCGTCGAGCGGGAACGATTCGGCCAGGTAGATGTCGAAGTTGCCGGAGAGCTTCGCGATCATGAGGTTCCTGTCTGTGAACGCCAGGTAGTAGAACTTGGGATCCTGGAGCCCCGGCTCCCGGGCCATCCCCATGGTCATGACAGACTCCCCCTCCTCCAGGCGGCGGCCGAGTTTCTCCATCCCCGCCTCGAAAAGCTTCTTCTCCTGGTCGTTCTTGAACGCAGGCTCCCCCGGGGGCGCGAGGATCAGCCCTTTCCCGACGGCGTAACGTCTCAATTTCTTGTCAAGCTTGCCGAGGGGGATCATTTCCTTGTCCTTGACCTGGTAAGACTTGGTAAGCCTCAGAAGGATCCCGCGCCTGTCGGTCTTTCCAGCGTAATGCGGCCTCGCCAGCAGG